>CANJEF010000041.1 GCA_947472965.1 Sphingobacteriales bacterium | reverse complement strand
TAATAAAAATAGGGTTTCTCATTCATCGTTTGTAGTTGAAAACCAGTTTAGAATGGCGCATCTCCATCATCGCCAGGGGCATCGTTCATCCTACTACCCTTTTGGATATAGAGTTTTGCATTGGGGCCATCAGAAATTGGCTTCCAGCTTCCCCCCATATTTGCTCCAGGTGAAATAGAATCAATGCTTTCGCTTTCAACAAATTTTTGGATATGCAATTTGGCCTTCAGCTTTATGTTCTCGAGTGAACCATTACGGTGTTTTGCGATTTTCACATACACATCACCCTTTGTATCTTCACCCATATCGTTGGTGGTGATGTCATAATAATCTGGCCTGTATAAAAACATAACCATATCTGCATCCTGCTCAATTGCACCCGACTCACGAAGGTCTGACAGCTGTGGGACTTTGTTGGTCTCTTTTCTTTTTTCAACCTCACGACTTAACTGACTCAATGCGATGATTGGAATTTGAAGCTCTTTTGCAAGTTGTTTCAGGTTTCTTGAAATGGTGCTAATTTCCTGTTCACGATTACCATTTCGATTTTCACTTGTTCCACTCATCAACTGCAGGTAATCAATCAAAATCAAACCAACGTTATGCTTGTTCTTCAGCCTTCTGCATTTTGCACGCAGCTCAAAAATATTGAGCGCAGCAGAATCATCAATAAAAATATTTGCCTTTGTTAATGGTTCAATTCCTTTTTTATAAAGCTGCTGCATTTCATGATCTTCCATGCGTCCTCTTGAAATTTTCTCCAGCCAAATTTCACTCTCTGCAGAGAGTATACGCTGCACCAACTGTCCGGAACTCATCTCCAAACTAAAGAACGCAACTGATGTTGGCTTGGTAGGATGCAACGCAGCATTGCGTGCAAGATTAAGAGCAAATGCTGTTTTACCAACAGAAGGACGTGCCGCCAAAATAATTAAGTCTGATGGCTGCCAACCGTATGTAACACGGTCCAACGTTGGAAATCCCGAAGGAACACCTGTAATATCTTCGTTCTTGCTGCGCATTTCATCAATGCGTGTTACGGTATTCATTACCACCTTGCCAAGTGTATCAAATTCTTTTTTAAGATGTCCGTTGGTGATTTCAAATAGTTTCGATTCAGCATGGTCCAATAGATCAAATACATCTGTTGATTCATCATAAGCTTCATTGATTACTTCACTGCTGATGCGAATCAATTCACGTTGGATGAATTTTTCCAAGATGATGCGGGCATGAGCTTCTATGTTTGCAGCAGAAACAACTGCATTGGTGAGTTTGGAAATATAATAGGGACCACCCACTTCTTCAAGCGCGCTCATAGATTTGAGTTCCTCAACAACGGTAAGCAGGTCAACCGGCTTATTGGCTGCACTAAGTTGGAGGATGGAACGAAAAACTACTTGATGGGATTCAACATAAAAGCACTCTGGCTTCAAGATATTAGCCACTTGATCAAATGCACCTTTTTCAAGCATAAGAGCACCCAGCACTGCTTCCTCCAACTCACGTGATTGTGGTGGAATTTTTCCAAAAGCCATACCGGTAACCTGCAAATCAGTCTTACGCCTATTCCTTCTATCTGTACCCCGGTTGGTTGAATCCATTTGAGTTGGTTTAAAATTTAAAAAATGCCTTTACACAAAAAATAAGAGCTGAAGCGAATTTAATGTTGTGAAACTAAAGTCTGCTAAATTATCTGCGTTTAAGTTGAGAACAGGAAATTAACATGAAATCCATACGAATGAGCACTATATCCACATTGAAATGAGGCTAATCCACAAAGTTCGCGACTTAATCCCCATTTGCGTAAAATTATCAACAAAACAAATGTAAAACTATTGCGTGCCGGAATTTTGGCAATCACAATTAAAATTCGTTGTAGCTCGCTTGGCAAAAATGACCAATTTTCAATTGCCACAGGGTCTTTTACAAAACACCAGCCAATCAAAACTCCCAACTTCAATCATTATCTTTGCGGAACTCAAGCACGCAGTTATGACGATATCGTACAAATGGTTAATGGATTATTTTAACGAACCAATCTCCCCTGAAAAACTGATGGGCATCCTCAACTCCATCGGGTTGGAAGTGGAAGGCTTTGAAAAGTATCAGGAGGTAAAAGGTAATCTTAGTGGATTGGTTACAGGAGAAGTGCTCAGTGTTGTAAAACACCCCAATGCAGACAAGCTTTCCATAACAGAAGTTAATATTGGTGGTAACGCTTCACTTCAGATTGTTTGCGGAGCACCAAATGTTGCGGCTGGACAAAAAGTAATTGTTGCACCCGTAGGAGTGACCATCTATCCTACCAATGGAGAGCCGCTCACTATGAAAGCAATGAAAATTCGTGGTACAGAAAGCCATGGAATGATTTGTGCTGATGATGAAATAGGATTGGGAACAGATCATAGCGGTATTCATATACTGGATGGTAGCGTTCCGGTTGGAATACCTGTAGTTGATATTTTCAATCCGTATGAAGATCATATCATTGAAATTGGACTTACTCCCAATAGAAGTGATGCAATGAGTCACCTTGGTGTGGCAAGAGATATTTGTGCCTACTTAAACCACCACGAGGGACTTTCGTTAAGTCCAATAGTGAAGTTGAATAATAAAATTCAAGAAACAGGTAAGTCCTGTCCTATTGAAATCCTCATAGAAAACAACAATGATTGTCCACGCTACACGGGCATCCTGATTTCCGGTGTAACAATAAAGCCAGCTGCCAAATGGATGCAACAACGACTCAAAGCAATTGGACAAAGGCCCATTAATAATATTGTTGATATCACAAACTATCTATTACACGATTGTGGTCAACCCTTGCACGCTTTCGATGCAGACAAAATAAAAGGACAAAAAATCAGGGTAAAGAACCTTGCAGCAGGAACAATATTCAAAAGCCTCGACGAAAAAGACAGAACACTTTCTGCAAGTGATTTAATGATATGTGATGCAGAAAGCAATCCCATGTGCATCGGAGGAGTATTTGGGGGACTGAACAGTGGCGTGAGCAACACAACAAAAAATATTTTTTTAGAAAGCGCTTATTTCAATCCTGTTAGCATAAGAAAAACCTCTTTCAAGCATCAACTCAGAACTGATGCTGCCATGCATTTTGAAAAGAGTGTTGACATAGGACAAACTGTGGATGTGTTAAAAAAGGCTACCAACCTAATTTGTAGCGATGCAAATGGAGTATTGGAGACAGACCTTGTTGACATTTACCCGAAACCCAAAATACAACCAGTTGTTACATTGGAGTATAGCTACTTGAAAAAATTGAGTGGGAAGGAATATAAAAAAGAAACTGTTCTCAACATTCTGAAAGGCCTGCAGTTCAGGCTGATAGAGGACAATGAAAATTATATCAATGTTGAAGCCCCTTCGCACAAAACGGATATTTCCATTCCTGCAGACATTGTAGAGGAAATCATGCGCATTGATGGATTTGATAACATTGAAATTCCTGCATCCATCATGATTACCCCGTCCGTGTCAGGGGAAAACAGAAACCACATTTTACGGGAAAAATTAGCTGCTTTTTTGGCAGGCATGGGTTTCAATGAAATGCTCAACAATTCCATCACCCACTCCGCGTATTATACTGAAAAAGAAATGGAGCATGCCGTAAAAATGCTCAATAACCTCAGTGCTGAACTTGACACCCTGAGGTTATCTATGCTGGAAACGGGCATGCAGACGATGGCCCATAACCTGAACCACCGCAATAACGACTTGAAATTTTTTGAATTTGGTAAAACCTATTCCAAGCAAAATGGAAGCTTCAACGAAAAAGACCATTTGGCCCTTTTCATTTCCGGCAACGTAAGTGATGCATCCTGGAACAACAAGTCCGTTCCAGCTGATTTATATTATATGAAAGGCGTTATTCATGCACTGAAAATACAATCCGGTATCGATCAAATCATCTTTGAGGAAGGGATCAATGATAATTTTGATTATTTACTAGAAGGAAAGGCATCGGGGCAGGTGGTGGTTTCCATTGGTAAACCATCAGAAAAAGCCCTTAAGACCTTTGATATCAGGGTACCAGTGATATATGCCGACATCCATTGGCAACAGTGGGTTGCAGCAAGCCTGAAAAAAGAACTTCGCTTCAAGGAAATTTCAAAGTTCCCGGTAGTTGAAAGGGATTTGGCCTTTTTGATTGACAAGAAAGTAAGGTATGGCGACATTGAAAAGCTTGTAGATGGACTTTCCCTGAATCAATTAAGGTCGTTTTCACTTTTTGATATTTTTGAAAGTGAGAAACTAGGAAAGGATAAACAATCGATGGCGATGAATTTTGTTTTTCAAGATGAGGAAAAAACAATGAAGGACGAAGAGATAGATCGGTTTATGAAAAAAATCAGCATTACGATTGAAACAAATCTTGGGGCAGAGGTCAGAAAATAAAATCCATGACGCAAAATAATCCAGACATAGAAAGGATTGAAACGAAGCTCAACCTGCTTTTAGCCAAACTCAAGAACTTAAAGAAGGAAAACGAAAACCTACGCAAAGAACTTGAAATAAGTAAAAATGAGCAAGGCTACATGAAGGAAAAAATGGATGCCTATGCAATGAAGATAAGCTTACAAACCCCTGTTAATTCAGGCGTTTCAAAAGAATCAAGGCAGGAGCTGGAGAGAAAGATAAACGATTATATCAAAGAGATAGATAAGTGCATTTCACTTTTGGGCTTACAAGACTAAATCCGCTTCACCATCCGCAATTCAACAACTTCTTCACCCTGACAGCAGGCTAAAGTATATACACCATAAGGTAAGTCGTTGAGACCATCCCAACGAATTGATTCGTTTTCAGATCTGATTTTTTTTTCCATTTTACAACAAATTTTACCATCTTCATTACGAAGTGTAACCATGATAGGTAACTGACGTGCTTCTTGGATATCAATCACCATATCGTCAATAAAAGTAACGCGGTGTGTTGTGGCAAACATGGCAATTGTTGGTTTTAAAATTCTTGATAAAAGAGAAAATAGAAAAAGTGAACAATTTGTGCATAAATATACCAAAAATCAACTAAATGCAAAATTTTATCCCCATAAACATCGTATTGGCAGGCCGAACATACCGAATCAAGGCAAAAGTGGAAGACGAAGAGACTGTTAGGGCCATGGCCAAAAAATTAAATGAGCAGCTAACTGTCTTCAAAACAGAGTATGCTGGAAAAGATATGCAAGACTATCTTGCAATGGTATTGCTGTGGCATGTATCTGAAAAACTAGACGCTTCCCCAACGGAAACAGCCCCTTCCCTGATTCCCTCCCAACTGGATAAGATTGAAAAAATAATCGACAATGCCCTTGAAGATTAACAACTTAAATGGTTGAAAAGCTGATATTTGAGCTATTTTATACTTACAATTTGTTAACTTCGTGGCTATTGCCCGTATGAATACTTTTTTCGAAGGGATTGATTATGAAAAAGATAAAAACAATTAAAAATGGAATCGCAACTCATTATACCCATCATCACAGGAATTTTGGCCACATTGGTCGGACTTGGCCTGGGTAAGATCATTTTCGCCAAAAACACGCAGGAAAAAATAGATGAAGCCAAAAAACAGGCTGCCCAAATTCTTTCAGAAGCTCAATTCAATGCAGAAAACCTCAAAAAAGAGAAGCTCCTGGAGGTAAAAGAAAAATTTGTTCAGCTAAAGTCGGATCATGAGAATGAAACACTCGATAGAAACCGTAAATTAGGCGATGCCGAGAACCGGATCAAGCAAAAGGAACAGGGCCTGACCCAAAAAACAGAAACCCTTGAGAAGCAATTAAAAGAAAACGACAGCATAAAAGACAATCTCAACAAGCAAATTGAGATCGTAAACCAAAAGAAAGCGGATCTTGAAAAGCACCAGGAAGAGCATGTACGGAAGCTTGAAAAAATTGCTGGACTATCAGCAGAAGATGCCAAAGCGCAATTAATTGAGAGCTTGGTGCAAGAGGCTCAAACAAGAGCACTTTCCTTGCAACAGGAAATTATTGAAGAAGCCAGACAAAAGGCAAATAAGGAAGCACGAAAAATTATTATCCAAACGATTCAAAGAACGGCTGCAGAGCAAACAATTGAAAATACTGTTACGGTTTTCCATCTTGAGAGTGATGAAATGAAGGGACAGATTATTGGACGTGAAGGAAGAAACATTCGTGCCATTGAAGCCGCTACTGGGGTTGACCTGGTGGTTGATGATACCCCTGAAGCGATTGTATTATCCTCTTTCGACCCACTACGTAGGGAGATTGCAAGACTGGCTCTACAAAGGCTGGTAACAGATGGCAGAATTCATCCTGCAAGGATTGAGGAAGTGGTTGAAAAGACCAGAAAGCAGTTGGAAGAGCAGGTAATGGAAATCGGAGAACGTACCATCATAGAACTTGGTATTCACGGGCTACACAAGGAACTGGTAAGGATCGTAGGAAAGATGCGTTTCCGTTCATCATATGGACAAAACCTGCTGATGCATAGCCGTGAGGTAGCAAACCTCTGTGGCATCATGGCAGCAGAATTGGGCATGAATTCAAAACTTGCAAAACGTGCAGGACTGTTACACGATATTGGAAAAGTGCCAGATGAAGAAACTGAATTGAGCCACGCGCTCTTGGGTGGAAAGCTTGCTGAAAAATATGGTGAAAACCCTGCCGTTGTAAATGCAATTGCCGCACACCACGACGAAACTGAAATGCAATTTGTGATTTCTCCTATTATCCAAGCTTGTGACGCCATCAGCGGAGCAAGGCCGGGAGCCAGGAGAGAAATCATGCAACAGTACATCCAGCGTATCAAAGACCTTGAAAACCTTGCCATGACCTACCAAGGGGTAGAAAAGGCTTATGCCATCCAGGCAGGCAGGGAACTGAGGGTCATTGTTGAGGCAGATAAAATGAATGATGGCGACAGTGAAAAGCTCAGCTTTGACATGGCGCAAAAGATACAAACAGAGATGACCTACCCTGGCCAAATCAGGGTAACAGTCATAAGAGAAAAAAGAACAGTAAACGTGGCCAGGTAAAATTGAGCGAGGTTCCATAATAGACCCTCATTTAATTTTGCTGAAATCGCAAATTCCATTACCTTCGCCCTCCAAATTTTTGGTTATGAATCAAGCAATAGCATTCGTTCACGAGCAGTTGACCCCAGCAAATAACTTTCCAAAGTTCAAAGCCGGTGATAATATCACTGTAAATTATAAGATTATAGAAGGAAGCAAGGAGCGTATCCAAAGTTTCAAAGGAGATGTTATCAAGCGTCAGGGCCAGGGAAGTACAGCTACTTTTACCGTTCGGAAAATTTCCGATGGTATAGGAGTAGAAAGGACATTCCCCGTAGCATCCCCTAACATTGACTCTGTTCTTTTGCACAAAGTTGGTAAAGTACGCAGGTCTAAATTATACTTCCTTAGAGAGCGTAGTGGTAAAAGTGCCAGGATCCAGGAAAAGAGGGTTAGATAAGCCACTGACAAAATATTTTGTTAATCCCGCCTTCGGCGGGATTTTTTTTGTCCCAATGCTCCCCTGATGCCATCAAAAACCTTTAAATTTGTGATGTATCAAAAAATATTTTATGTTATCCAATAGCGCATTTTTGTTGGCCATGCCAGGAGGTTCTGAGTGGATCTTTATAATCATTGCAGTGTTGATCATGTTTGGAGGCCGCAAAATTCCTGAGTTCATGCGTGGATTGGGAAAAGGTATTCGTGAATTCAACGATGCCAAATCCAATGTGAAGAAGGAAATTGAAGATGGAATGCAGGAAAAGGACAAGCAGATCAATTCCTGATTGCTTCTCCAATTCTATTTATTCATCCTCCTACCCTTACCTTAATTGTATACCCATCGGTCCATATCGGATCTACGTGATCAATTGCTTCATGGTGACATCACTTGTGTTGAACTTGTTGGCAATTACCTCAAGAAGATAAACGAAAACGCGCGGCTCAATGCCTTCGTTGAAGTTTATGCTGATGAGGCATTGAGCCGCGCGGAATCACTCGACTCGCGTTTAAAAGACAATCCATCCAATTGCGGAAAACTCTTTGGTGTTGTCATTGGAATCAAAGATGTGCTTTGTTACAAAGACCACCATGTTACGGCAGCATCAGCCATATTGAAAGATTTCAAATCACTTTTTACTGCAACTGCCGTTCAGCGATTGCTTGACGAAGATGCCATCATCATTGGCAATCTCAATTGCGACGAATTTGCGATGGGCTCTTCCAACGAAAACTCGGTTTATGGTAATGTACTTAATGCATTGGATGAGAACAGGGTTCCAGGGGGCTCCTCCGGCGGCTCTGCAGTCGCAGTACAAGCAGGTCTATGCATGGTTAGCCTGGGTTCTGACACAGGAGGTTCCGTAAGACAACCTGCAGATTTTTGTGGAATCATT
>CANJEF010000040.1 GCA_947472965.1 Sphingobacteriales bacterium | reverse complement strand
GGTAACGCTTGATAAAACTAAAAAAGATAAATGGGGTCTCCCAGTACTTTCAATTGATTGTGAATTGAAAGACAATGAGAAAAAAATGCGCGTTGACATGCTCAATGATGCAGTCGAAATGCTTGAAGCTGCAGGTGTAAAAAATGTAAAAGGAAAAGATGGTGACGGAACACCAGGCAGGGGCATTCATGAAATGGGTACTGCCAGGATGGGAACAGATCCGAAAAATTCTGTTCTAAATAAAAACAACCAAGTTTGGGATGCTAAAAATGTTTTTGTAACAGACGGTGCAAGCATGGCCTCTGCATCTTGTGTAAACCCTTCACTCACGTATATGGCACTCACAGCACGCGCAGTAGATTTCGCAGTAAGTGAAATGAAAAAAGGTAACCTTTAAATAAATTCATTTTATACATGGTCAATTGATATGAACGATATCAGTTGACCATTTTTATTTTTATGAAAGAACAATTTCATTTTGATGCCATCGTTATCGGTTCCGGTATTTCCGGCGGTTGGGCCGCAAAAGAATTGTGTGAAAAAGGATTGAAGACCATCATCCTTGAACGGGGAAATATGGTGGAACATATCAAGGGATATGAATCAGCTACAAAAAATCCCTGGGAATTTGATCATGCTAATAAACTCTCCAAAGAAGAGAAAAAAAACTACCCTATTCAATCAAGGCATTACTCTATAGGAGAGGATAACAAATCCTTCTACGTTAATGATATTGAAAATCCTTACACAGAGAAACAACGGTACGATTGGATCAGGGCTGATGTATTTGGAGGAAGATCGCTGCTTTGGGGTAGACTTACCTTTCGGTGGAATGATATAGACTTCAACGCAAACAAACAAGATGGACATGGCGTAGATTGGCCCATTCGATACAAAGACCTCGCCCCATGGTATGACTATGTTGAAAAATTTATTGGCATCAGCGGCACCAGGGAAGGAATTGAAGTACTTCCTGATGGTATCTTCCAGCCTGCGTTTGAAATGAATTGTGCAGAAAAAATAGTGAAAGAAAAAATTGAAGATATATTTCCTGAAAGAAAACTGATCCCTGCGCGCTGCGCCAACATAACAGTTCCACTGGATGGAAGATCAGCATGCCAAAATAGAAACCTTTGTCACCGCGGTTGCCCATATGGCGCGTATTTCAGCACTCAGTCATCCACTTTACCCGCAGCAGCAAAAACAGGAAACCTTCAGATAAAAACAGGTGTTGTTGTAAACAAAATCATTTATGATGAAAAACAGCAGAAAGCAACGGGTGTAGAAGTAATAGACCGTGAAACATTAAAAACCTATGTATACACCGCCAATATTATTTTTCTAAATGCTTCAACAATCGCAAGCACATTTATTTTATTGAACTCAACAAGCACCCGCTTTAAAAATGGTATTGGAAATGATTTTGATCTTGTTGGTCGCCATTTAATGGACCACCATAAAAGCCCCTACATCAATGGTGAAGTGGATGGGTTGGAAGACAAATATTATTTCGGAAGAAAACCTGCCGGTGTTTTCATTCCACGATTTAGAAATATCAACAAACAGGAAAAAGATTTTTTACGCGGATACAATTACCAAGGTGGCGCATATAGGGAAAGGACTGCAGATAGTTCCTTAATAGGAACAGCACTGAAAGAACAATTATCATATCCCGGAAAATGGAAAATTGGATTCGGCTATTATGGTGAAACACTGCCATATCCAGAAAACAGGATTCAGTTGGACCATACCATAAAAGACATTTATGGAAGACCCGGAATATCCATTGATTGTTCATTCAATGATAATGAATTAAAAATGCACAAGGATGCAACAGACACCCTTCATGACATGATGGAAAAAATCGGATTGAAAAACATAAGTTCCCATGGAAAAATTTCAACTCCGGGAAATGCGAACCACGAAATGGGAACCGCCCGGATGGGACATGATGAAAAAACATCTGTTCTAAATAAATGGAATCAACTTCATGCAGTAAAAAACATATTTATAACAGACGGATCCTGTATGGGGTCTAGTTCTTCTGTAAACCCTTCTCTTACCTACATGGCCCTTACAGCACGTGCGGTTGATTATGCAGTAGGAGAGATGAGGAAAGGGAATATCTGACACACAATAAAACCGGTTGTCGCTTAAGTACTATTTCTTTTCAATAAGCATATATGTAAATTTATCCCAAGCCCAGGATGTCCCTGAGTGCCTTGTATTTAGTACCTTCGCAGCATGCTAAAAAGCACCCTCATCAAAGCTGCTGAAGCAGCTGGTAAATTAATCCAGGAAAGGATCAACGGAAAATTTTCAATCGAATTCAAGGATGGTCCAAACAACCTTGTAACCGAAGTTGACAAAGCCTCTGAAGCACTTATTATTGATATCATCAGAAAAGAATTCCCGGATCATTTTATTTTAAGCGAAGAGATGGGTGAAGTTAAAACCGACTCCCCTTATAAATGGATCATCGATCCGATTGATGGTACCATCAATTTCGCTAACGGAATACCATTGTGTTGTGTTAGCATTGCCGTTGAAAAAAATGATGAAGTCATCATGGGTGCCGTTTACAACCCGATGATGAATGAATTCTTTTTAGCAGAAAAGGGACAAGGTGCTTTTTTGAATGATCGCAGATTGGAAGTAAGCAAACAGCACCAGGTAAAACATGCCTGTCTCGTTACAGGGTTCCCATACACTTACCTGGATATACCAAATGGACCTTTAGAGGTTTTCAGCAGACTCATTCGGGAAGGTATCCCAGTGAGGAGATTGGGCTCAGCAGCAATCGATCTTTGCTGGGTAGCCGCCGGAAGGTTTGATGGATTTTATGAACACAAACTCATGGCTTGGGATAGTGCCGCAGGATTTCTAATGGTAGAAGAAGCTGGAGGAAGGGTTACCGACTTCAAGGGACATGGCTATTCTCCTTATCAACCTCATATTGTAGCAACCAATGGAAAGATCCATGATGAATTGCTAAAATGGATTTCAAACACACACCTCTGATTATGTCAAGAACAGAAATAAAAGACTACGGTGAATTTGGATTGATTCACCACCTCACTAAAAACATAGAGCTTCAAAACGTATCATCCATCCTCGGCGTGGGTGACGACGCAGCTGTTATTGATCACTTCGGAAAACAAACCGTTGTGTCAACAGATATGCTGATTGAAGGCGTGCATTTCGATTTATCATACACCCCATTAAAGCACCTTGGATACAAATCAGTCATCGTTAACCTGAGTGACATCTATGCCATGAATGCAATGCCAACGCAAATTCTATTAAGTGTAGGTATCAGCAACAAGCTTAGTGTTGAAGCGCTGGAAGAATTTTATGAAGGGGTGTATTTGGCATGTGAAGAACACGGAGTGGATCTTGTTGGAGGCGATACCTCATCATCACAAAAAGGATTCATTATTTCAATAACAGCAATAGGTGAGGCCACAGAAGATAAAATTGTAAAAAGAACTACGGCACAAAAAGGAGACCTTATTTGTTGTTCCGGAGACCTTGGTGGTGCATATATTGGTTTGCTTTTTCTTGAAAGGGAAAAACAAATTTTTATGGAAAGTCCTGGCGTTCAACCCGACCTTGAAAATGAGACCTACGTAATAGGCAGACTACTTAAACCGAAAGCAAAAAAGGACGTTTTTGAACTGTTGCAAGAAAAAGGAATTGTTCCTACTTCGATGATGGATATCAGCGATGGACTTAGTTCAGAACTCTTACACATTTGCGAAAAAAGTGCCGTTGGATGTGTTATCTATGAGGAGAAATTACCGATTCACGAAGATTCAAGAAAGGCAGCATACAAATTCGAAATTGATCCCACTGCCTGTGCACTCAGCGGAGGAGAAGATTATGAATTACTCTTCACCATCAAGCAGGATGATTACGATAAACTTACACTGTCAGAAGCCATTAGTGTAATCGGATATATTACCGATGCTGAAGAAGGCGCCAAAATCAAAACCAAAGGGGGGAATACCTACAACATCACTGCACAAGGATGGAATGCATTCAAGGCAAGCTAGTATAACATAGTTATAATTATAAATGTATTTTAATAAAACGATGGTCCTACACCAACCTGTTTTATATGCACTGAAAAAATTGTAAATTGATCTTCAATACCATTTTTTCATGAAGCAATTTATTGTGCTCTCCTTCTTGATGATTTCATTCGTTTCCAAAGGCCAAGAAAAAAAACACAACTTGATTTTCGATTCCCTTCCGACCAGATGGGATGAGGCCCTACCCATTGGCAATGGTATGTTGGGCGCACTTGTTTGGAATAAAGATGGGAACCTTCGCTTTTCACTCGACCAGGCAGAACTTTGGGATGAACGTCCCATGAAAGGATTGCACCGAAAAGAATTCAAATACAAATGGATACAGGAACAGGTTTTTAAAAAAGACTATAAACCTGTTCAAGATAATTTTGATTGGCCATACGACCATGAACCTGCACCTACAAAAATTCCTGGTGGTGCAGTTGAATTCGATATGAAAAGATGGGGAGAGGTGGTTTCATCAGAGCTTGATATCAAAACCGCTACCGTAAAGGTAACATGGCAAACAGGTATTGTTCTCAACACATTTGTACATGCAACAAAACCAATAGGATGGTTTTCATTTGAAAATATCCCTAGAGATTTTGATTTGACATTGGTTGCACCCTTGTACAACAATCCGGTTAAAAATATTGCTGATCCAGTAGGAGGAGATGACCTGGGAAGATTAAGATACAAACAAGGAAACATCAAGAGAACTGACAATAGCATCACTTATGTACAGCATGGTTGGGGCGGATTCAAATATAAAATAACAATCCAATGGAAATATAATTCACCAACTTCTATTGAAGGAGCTTGGACCATCTCCACAGAAAATAAAAAAAAGAAGTTCAATGATGATTATTCATTTATTGAAACAGCACTTAAGGAAGGCATCAATGAAAATAGTCAGTCACATTCATCGTGGTGGAGTATATTTTGGAATAAATCAGGATTGAAAGTGCCGGATACAGTAATTGAAAAACAATGGTACCTTGAACAATATAAATTCGGTTCAACATCGAGGGTTGGTGCACCCCCGATTTCCCTGCAAGCTATATGGACAGCAGATAATGGAAGAATACCACCATGGAAAGGTGATTATCACCACGACCTCAATACACAATTAAGCTATTGGCCATCGTATAGTGGAAACCACCTTGAAGAAGGCATGGCATATCTTGATCACCTCGATCAAAACAAGGAAAACTACAAACGATATACCAAATTATTTTTTGGTGTTGATGGCCTCGCCGTTCCCGGTGTAACCACATTAAATGGAACAGAGATGGGTGGATGGATTCAATATTCACTTTCGCCAACGGTCTCCTCATGGCTTTCGCACCATTACTACTTGCAATGGCGATACGGCATGGACACTGCTTTTTTGAGAAATCGTGCGTATCCATGGATAAAAGATGTTGCAGTATTTCTTGAAAACATCACTGCAAAAAATGAAAAAGGTATCAGAAAACTTCCAATCAGTTCCAGTCCTGAAATAAATGACAACAGCCTGAGTGCATGGTTCAATGAGAATTCCAACTATGATCTGTCACTCATGAAATTCAACTTCACTGCAGCAAAAGAACTTGCAACGGAACTTGGATTAAAAAATGAATCCGCACATTGGGATTCATTACTCCATGAATTGCCCGATTTTTCTATCTCTAAAAACAAGGAGTTGATGTTTGCGCCAACACTTGAATACAATGTTTCACACCGTCACTTTTCACACATGATGGCCATCCACCCACTTGGATTGATCAAGTGGGAAAATGGAAAACAAGAACAGGAAATAATTCATAACACCATTTCATTATTAGACAGCATTGGTCCCGATAACTGGTGCGGATATTCTTATGCATGGGAATCAAATATCAAGGCCCGAGCAAAAGATGGAGAGGGTGCAGCAAAAGCATTGCAAATTTTTGCAACAGCTTTTTGCTCTTCAAATAGTTTTCACCTGAACGGTGACCAGACAAAATCAGGATTGTCAAAATATACCTACAGGCCCTTTACACTGGAAGGCAATTTTGCTTTTGCTGCAGGTTTACAGGATATGTTGATGCAGTCGCATGCAGGTTACATCGAAGTATTCCCAGCTATTCCTGTTTCCTGGAAAAATGTTTCATTCAATTCACTAAGGGCAGAAGGAGCTTTTCTTGTAAGTGCAAATTTGGAAATGGGTGAAATAAAAAAAATTATTATCCGATCTGAAAAAGAAGGAATTGCTAAAATAAAAACTCCATCATCAGGAATAAAAATTTTATCTCAAATGAATGTAAAAGTTGTTGATGAAAACAATGGTTTCATCACTGCAACATTCAAAGCTGGTAGTGTGTTAGAGTTGGGAAAAATGAATTAATTATTTTTTTATGGACCCTAACATCCTGGAAACAAAACCATCCATTGCATTATTTTCAATCCACCTTACAACCGCAACCAATTCATTCTTTCTATCAACATAGATCATATTTGTTCCATTCCCAATATGAACAAAAACATCTTCCGATGCTGATGGAAGTAATTTTTTATCCGTGTTGAGAAAATAATTCATGAAGCCATATCCGGTATTTGCTGAGGTGGGTGTGGTTGAAAGCTCAATCCATTTTTCTGGGATAAGTTGCTTTCCGTTCCAGTTTCCCTTATGATAGCTCAACAATCCAAACCTTGCCATATCCATAGCGCTGATAAACATACCGCCACCAAAATGACCACCTCCACTCACAGATTGAAGAGCCTTTCCATCCAACACGATCCATGAATTTCTATATCCAGTCCAATGCCACGTATTGCTTGAACCAATTGGTTCCATGATTAATTCCCTCAATACCTCCGGTAAAGGACGATGCCAAACGAGTGTTGCAGCCAGAGCAAGTGCATTCACCCTTGTATCATTATATTTCCAGGTTGTGCCCGGTTCATTTCTTGTTCTGGTTAACCACTCCTGTGGCTTATCGTTCGGCCTATCGGCCCAATCAGGCTTGCCCCAAAGCGTTCCTTCAAAATCACTGGTTTGTCGCAACAAATGATTCCAACTTATTTTCTTATTATGTTCTGTTTGAAAGGGTTGTAAAAACTGTGGTTTGCCAAGGTCTTCCGGTTTTCGATACGGATTATTGTCAAACACTTCAATAGGTGGTAAGTAAGAATAAACCTTATCATCAATACTTTTTATCAATCCCCGCTCAACAGCCAATCCAACAACAGTAGATAAAAAACTCTTTGTAACACTGTGTGTTATATCAACCCTTTCAACATCACCCCAGCTTGCAATGATATATCCTTTGTGAATGATGACTCCGCAGGGTCCACCTCTTTCTGCAAAAGGACCGACGCCATCACTAAAAGGCTCTTTACCAAAGCCCATTGCCTGCGAAAGCTCCTGGTCGCGAGGCGCTTTCGATTCATTGGCAACAGCAAAAAGAACAGCCTCATTTAGTTTTGCTGAGTCCATTCCAACCTGGCTTGGAAGCTTTGTTTCCCAAGTTGACTTGGAAGGAAAATATGACTTTGAAAGTTGCTTTTGTGCAAATCCAGAAAATGTAAAAAATGAACAAATTAAATAAATAGTAATTCTCATTGAAGAAGTTTTTAAAGGAATTCAATTGATGGTAGAGTTGAATTTTATATATATAATTTCAATTCATTCCCAAATATAAATTAGTGTAATCAAAAATGACGATATAATATAAACCCCTTACTTTATTAACAAATAATGTATTTTGTCACCGCTATTGTATCTAGTTAGAATATTTTAAAAATTTAGACAAAACCTTTTTTATAGATAAAGCTCCATTTAATAAATTGCTTTATATTTTTTTAATATTCCGTTTGAATAAACAAACTTAATCATGAATAACAACATATCGTACATTAATGGAAAATTTGATACAATTGAACAAGCTACTATTCCAATTAACGATCTTGGGATTCAACGCGGATATGGTGTCTTTGATTTTTTAAGAGTGGCTGGTGATAAACCACTTTTTATTGATGACCATCTTAATCGTTTTTATTATTCTGCAGAAGTGATGCGTTTGAAGATTCAACAAGAAAAAGCTGAATTAAAATCAATTATACAACAACTCATAAATACAAATGCTTTAAAAGATTCAGGTATCAGATTAATCTTAACAGGTGGGGCATCTGATGATGGATATAAAATTACTGAGCCAAGACTTTCTATTATTCAACAAAGCCTTAAGCCACCGCCAGATAAACTGCCAGATACTGGTATTAAGCTGGTATCAAATGAATTCCAACGCCAGCTTCCCCATGTAAAAACCACAGACTATCTAATGGCCATCTGGCTTCAACCATGGATGAAAGAAAATAATGCTGATGATATTCTTTATCATAACAACGGCTTTGTAACTGAATGCCCTAGATCAAATTTCTTTGTCATAAATAAACAACATGAATTAGTAACACCAAAGCAAAATATTTTACAAGGAGTTACCAGAAAAAAAATAATTGACATTG
>CANJEF010000039.1 GCA_947472965.1 Sphingobacteriales bacterium | reverse complement strand
TTCGCATTTGAACAATTTGGGATAGTGCCAGACATACTTGTACTTGGAAAGGCTATCGGGGGTGGGATGCCATTGGGAGCTTTTGTCGCAGATCGAAATAAGATGATGGCATTTGCAACCAATCCAATTTTAGGTCATATTACTACATTCGGAGGGCATCCCGTTTGTTGTGCTGCAGGTTTGGCTGGATTGGAAGTATTGTTGGAAGAGAAGCTCATGGATTCACTAGAATCAAAACGAAAATTCATTGAGCAAAAACTTATTCATCCAATGATCAAGTCTTTTAGGTCGGCAGGTATGTTGATGGCTGTAGAATTCGATTCCTACGAACAGAACAAAAGGGTGATTGATGTGTGTATTGAAAATGGGGTTTTCACTGATTGGTTTCTTTTTGCATCGCACTGTATGCGAATTGCTCCTCCCCTTACCATTTCAATAGAAGAGTTAGAAACTGCTTGTAACATCATTCTAGCCGCATGTGATTCTGTAGATAATAAGGGTAACGCCTAAAAGGAAAACCGGAAGCTCCCAAAAATTCCAAATCGCTTGTACTTTTCAATCGGGAAAGGCTGTGGAAGCACCCGCCAAACGAAATCTATTCGAAAAAAGTGGAAGATATTATCAACCCCTGTCCCGAGTTCAAGATATGTTTTACCACTAAGGTTTTGAAAGGTAGTACCAGGGAACATATTCAATTCGATGTTTCCCTTGCTGAGTCCACCCCACAAGGCTTTTGCATTCCAGAACTGTCGGAACTTGAGTTTTTTATTGAATGGCAGGTATCTAAATATACCCCTGCCGAGGTTGTGTTCTATGGTTGCTCCTGCATATTGATCAGACAGGTATTCAAAGCGATTCATCAAATTAAATGCGTACTTGTTATAGTAATAAATTTCATTTCCCGGTGCTACAGACAAAAGCATGTAAGGCAGGGTCCCATTTATTTTTCCTGCATATAGATTATAGTAAAAACTTCCTGCTGGGGGTATTTTCACATAATCCGAAATACTGAGGGCATACTTTTCATATGTATAGCTGCTATTAAGCAATCCCTTTATTCCCTTTGAAAAGGTGAATTCAATAATTGGATAGTCGCTACCTAAACTACGTCTGAAAAAATCATCCTGAAGGAACCGTTCAAGGTAGGCAAACCTGATCTTGGCATTGAATTCCATGTTGTTCAAGTTCCCAACATTTTCAGGGTTAGGGTAATCTTCTTTGAGTGGAATATTTTTTATTGGGTTGAATAATCTTCGATTGAAATTGAGTGTGAAAGAAAGGCCGCTTCTCCACTCCTTAAAATATTCAAGTTTTTGCTGCTCAATTGAAATCAATTTAATCGGCACATTGGCTTTACGAAAGGCCAATGCAAACAGGTTGTCATATCCAATTTCATCGTAGTAGGACTGCCCATAATCCATGTCCTTTTTATACGTAGCCCTGATACTGCTTCTCGGGTTTTTGCCAATCATATAGAGTGCTTCAAGCTTGCCTTTTATTTTTTGGTCTTTTGTACCGTAAGCCAGGTAAGATGACAAATATATTTTTTTGCTGAAATGATAGTTCGTGCCAAGGTCAAACCTAAACCTCAGCCCTTCATATGAATTTCCACTGATCCAGTTCATCCAGGGACCTATTTCATAGTTACCTACAAACCGATAGCCGGTTCCAATGAATTTAAGCCAATCTGAATAGCGTTCAAAAGCTGGCATTTTTAAAAGCGAGTCAGCCATTTTATAAAATCCAGCTTCATTTTTATTCAGGTTTTCATGCCTGTTGGAACTCCAAAAGCTATCTGGTTTATCCATTGCATCTTCATTCACGGAGACTACCTCCTTTCTGTTATCATTTTTCATACCAGCTTTCATACTCTCCGGCAATGTATCATTGTTGATTTTGATATTTGTATAGGTGGTTGTTTTTCTTCCAATAAGGTTCAGGTTTTTCTTTCCTGTCATGTTGAAATTTGCGATGAATTTATCTTTAGCGAGAAACCAAGTGCTATCGTTGATGAGTTTGTATTCCTGAACAAGGCTTAACTTATCAATGAAATTGATATTTGCATTTGGGGATACCTGCAAATTCATTTTTTGAACAGCATAGGTGGAATCTGCAATCCATGCATCGCCTTGAAAGGTACTTTCGCCTTTTCTCTTTGGAAAGAAAACCAAATGAAAAATTCTTTTCCCACCCAGGTATTGTGTGTCGGGAACTTTGTAGTGGTAATAAAGATCGCCGTCATTGCTGATCGGACTAATATATTCCCTGTCGAATATTGGAATGAAATTTTTGTAAACATTGATGTTTTGGTACATGCCCCCAAGAAATTTCGAAACGCTTTCGTTTTTCAGACCGATTGTTTTACTTGCCTTAATAACTTCTCTTGTTTTTTTGGGATCTGTCTGCGCATAGTAGTCAGATATGTTTTCAATCAAATAGATTGGCAGGATAGGAGCTGCCTCCGAAATTGTGTCAACGTTGTTTAGAATAAATTTGAATGGCTTTGGTGGGAGAAAGCCTTTTTGCATTTTTTGAATATTAACATTGTTAAGGTCAATCTCAAGTTTGTTATACAACTCGTAGCTATAATTATTAAAACGGGCTCGATCATTAAAGTCTTTGTATTTGATGATTTTACGCCATAGAAGCAAACCCCTGCCTAGTTTGCTTTTTACGATTACCTCTCGGATTTCTTTATTCCTTTCCATTTTAATAACAATATCAATTAGTTGAAGACTGGTATCTAACTTGATATAGTTATCTTCAAAGCCTGCATAAGTTACAAGCAAGGTATCAGAAAACCAATGATTCAATGTAAGGGTAAAGTGCCCTGCGGAGTCACTTAGTTTTGCACTTTTGGTGCCGAGGAATTTGATTGTTGCAAATGGAATGGGTTCATCAGAATGTATGTCCTTGATAGTTCCTTTCAATTGCTTCAACTGTCCGAATGTATGTTCGGCAGTTGTTAAAAAAAAACAGATGATTAAAAGGCATAAGGTTTTATTCCTCATAATGTAAAGGTACTGCTGCTAATTAGTGAGTTAAAACCTGATTGGAATTATTTACTCAAATGCATACTTCTCTCCTTGTACAAGGTTCTGAAGTAGGGGTCTCTCAGGTCTTTTATAAATCGTATGGCTTCTCCCGTTGATTTCATTTCAGGTCCGAGTTCTTTGTTTACACCTGGAAATTTATCAAAGCTGAATACAGGTTCCTTAATGGCAAACCCTTCAAGTTTTTTCTCGAAAGTAAAATCGGTTATTTTATGTGTGCCCATCATCACCTTGGTTGCAATATTCAGGTAAGGTATTTGGTATGCCTTTGCTATGAATGGTGTTGTTCTGGAGGCACGGGGATTTGCTTCAATTACGAACACCTGTCCTTTTTGAATAGCAAACTGAATGTTGATCAGTCCACGAATATCCAAGGCGCGAGCAATTTTTTCTGCATAGAATTCCATGGTGGTTACAATGAGTGGGGTTAGGTTGAATGCTGGTAGAACTGCATTGCTATCACCGCTATGAATGCCTGCAGGCTCTATGTGTTCCATCACTCCCATTACATGAAAGTTTTCACCATCGAAGATGCCATCAATTTCGGCTTCTTGACATCTATCAAGAAAATGATCTATTAATATCTTGTTATCAGGTAGGTGCTTCAGGAGACTTACTACGGCTTGTTCAAGTTCATCGTCATTAATAACAATTCGCATTCTTTGTCCACCTAACACATATGATGGTCTAACCAAAACAGGGTAGCCTACTTCTTTTGCAACTGCTATTGCATCATCAACATTTAAAGCTGTTCCATAATTTGGATAAGGGATCCCAAGGCTTTTGAGAAGGTCGCTGAAACGTCCACGGTCTTCGGCGATATCCATGTTATCGTAAGATGTTCCAATAATTTTTATTCCTTTCTTGTGTAGTTTTTCTGCTAGCTTCAAGGCAGTTTGTCCACCCAATTGAACAATAACACCTTCTGGTTTTTCGTGTTCAATCAATTCCCATAGATGTTCCCAGAAAACGGGTTCGAAATATAGTTTGTCTGCAATGTCGAAATCAGTTGATACTGTTTCGGGGTTGCAATTCATCATGATGGCTTCATAACCACATTCTTTGATGGCAAGCAATCCATGTACACAACAATAATCAAATTCAATTCCCTGCCCAATCCTGTTTGGTCCGGACCCAAGTACAATAATTTTTTTCTTGTCTGACACCTTGCTTTCATTGGTGCCCTGGTTTTCAAAACTGCTGTAGAAGTAAGGTGTCTTTGCTTCGAATTCCGCCGAACAGGTATCCACCATTTTATAAACCCTTTTTATTCCAGCTGCTTTTCTTTTTTCGTAAAGGGAATTTTCGTCGCCATCTTGCATGATTCTGCAAATTTGGTCATCGCTGAATCCATGTTGTTTTGCTTCCTTAATTAAATCCAAGGGAAGGGATTCAAGTTTATATTTTGCAATTTTTTTCTCTATATCAACAATCTTTTGGATTTCGTAGATGAACCACCTATCAATTCTAGTGGCTTGGCAAATTGTTTTCACACTAATGCCTGCCATGAGCGCATCTTTTATTCTAAAGATGCGATCCCATTTGGGTGTTTTTAGGTATTCCACTAATTCATCTGCATGCATAAGGCTTTTTCCATAGTAGCCCAGTCCAACTGCATTGTTTTCCAAGCTTTGACATGCCTTTTGAATCGCTTCAGTGAAGCTTCTTCCGATGGCCATTACTTCACCAACCGATTTCATTTGCAATCCCAATGTATCATTGGCGCCTTTGAATTTATCGAAGTTCCATCTTGGAACTTTTACGATTACATAGTCGAGTGCAGGCTCAAAATAAGCAGAAGTGGTTTTTGTGATTTGGTTTTTCAGTTCATCCAGTGAAAAGCCAAGTGCGAGCTTTGCAGCAATTTTAGCGATTGGATAGCCGGTGGCCTTTGATGCCAAAGCAGAGGAGCGGCTCACCCTGGGATTGATTTCAATGGCTATGATCTCTTCTGTTTCTGGGTTTAAAGCGAACTGAACGTTACATCCTCCAGAGAAATTACCAAGGTCCCTCATCATCATGATGGCAGTATTTCTCATCAGCTGGAATGCAGTATCACTAAGCGTCATGGCAGGTGCCACCGTAATGGAGTCGCCTGTATGCACACCCATTGGATCAAAATTTTCAACAGTACAGATGATGACTACATTGTCATTTGAATCCCTAAGTAGTTCAAGTTCATATTCCTTCCATCCCAAGACAGCTTCTTCTACGAGAACTTCATGGATTGGGGACGCGGAAAGCCCCCTGTTCAATGCTTCGTCCAAATATTCCTTGCTCAGAACAAATCCGCCACCCGTTCCTCCGAGTGTGAACGAAGGTCTTATCACGAGTGGGAATCCAATTTCCTGTGCGAATTCTTTTCCTTCAAGGAAAGAGTTGGCAGTTTTTGCCGTTGCAACAGGTACACCAAGTTGGATCATCCATTGCCTGAATTTCTCACGGTCTTCTGCCTTATCAATGGCTTTAATATCCACTCCAATCAGCCTCACATTATATTTTTCCCATATACCAAGCTCTTCAGCTTCTTTTGCCAAGTTCAATGCAGTTTGTCCACCCATGGTAGGTAGCACAGCATCGATGTCATTTTCCATCAGAATCTGTTCAATGCTTTCTGTATTCAGCGGCAATAGATATACCCTGTCGGCCATCATAGGGTCGGTCATGATGGTAGCCGGATTTGAATTGATCAAGATAACCTTAACACCTTCTTCCCTGAGGCTTCTTGCCGCTTGGGATCCAGCATAATCAAATTCACATGCTTGGCCAATTACTATAGGTCCTGAACCGATGATCAACACTGAATGGATGGAGCTGTCTTTTGGCATGTTGAATTTAGATTTGTTGATGAAAGGGCATAAAAAAACCGGGATATTCCCGGAGTGCAAATCTACGGTATGTGAACTGTTTTTTACGGATTAATCGACAATAAATCGAAACTGCTGTTTTTTGTTGAAAATTGGTGGAAAATCAGGCTTGGTTGTGATATGCAGCCACTTCGTAGTCCTCTAAAATATGATTGTTCGGAAAATCGGGAAATCGAATGGCATCAGTCATTGGTTTTGCAGATTTTTTCTTTCCGAATTTGAAAAAGGAAACCAATGAAATCCAAATTGCCTTAATTTTTATGCTCATCATTCAAATATTTATAGATAGTAGACAATCGTTTATTCATTTTTGATGTATAAGATTATTCTTTTTTCGCATTTTTTTGAAAAATCCTTACTATGACCCTTTCTAAGCTTCAATCAATATCGCCTAAGATTGAAAACATGCTGTTCTTTATTGCAATCATTGAAACGGATAGTAGCTTTGTGCCATGTTTTTAAAATTGTCCAGGTTTTTTCTTCCAGTATTTTTCTTTTTCCAGGGTATGGCCCAATTAAAAACAGACCCTTTTTATTTCAAGTTTCCTCTCGAAATTAAGCCCAAACTCAATGCCAACTTTGGTGAAATGCGTCCAAACCATTTCCACATGGGCTTGGATATTTCAACTGAATCCAGGGTAAATGTTCCAATTTACGCACCAGCGGATGGTTATATTTCCAGGATAAAAATTGAAAAAGGCGGGTTTGGGAATGCCATTTATATCAGTCACCCGAATGGATTGACGACATTATATGCCCACCTGAACAGCTTCACTGTGGCGGTTCAGCATTATTTAAAAGCAAGGCAATATGAGTTGGAGTCCTGGAAGGTGGATTTCCTACTTCCCGAAGAATCCATACAAGTGAAAAAAGGGCAACTCGTTGGATATACCGGAAATACAGGTGCTTCACAAGGGCCGCATTTGCATTTTGAGGTGCGTGATTCAAGAACAGAGAACTGTTATAACCCACTTCGGTTTGATTTATCAATTAAGGATGACTTGCCTCCATCCATTTACAAATTGGCGTTCTATGATCGCGACAAAAGCATCTATGAACAGTCACCTATTCTAGTTCCGTTGCTAAAAAAAGGAACGGTGTACCAACCCGCAGGAGATATTTCATTGCCATTCAACAATGTTTTCATGGCGATTCATGCTGATGACAGGATCAATGGAGCCGCTAATCGTTATGGAATTTATAAGGCAACCTTGTTCGACAAAGAAGAAATCGTAACATCTTTTGAGATGGAGAACATTGGCTATGATAAAACGAGATTTCAAAATGGTCATATCGATTATTTAAGAAGGTTAATGGGGGCTCCGTACTATCAGATGCTATTTCCTTCTGCGGGATTCGGTGCCGATATTTACGCTCCAAAACCAGCTGTTAAATTCATGACAATCGCAGACTCTGCAAAAGAGTACAGCATTGTGGTATCTGATATTTTCGAAAATGCATCAACTGCAGTCTTTAATTTGAAGAGAGTTATTGGCAAAGAATTCAAACAGCCCATTACGGAAAACAGGATGCAACCCGGAGCTATCAATTTTTATGAAGATGAATTGGTTCGCTTTGTTTTCCCTGAGAATGCATTTTATGATGCTTTTAATTTTAGTTATAAAGTAGCAGCATCATTGGATCGGGCTGCAGTTTCATTTCAAGTACAAACCCTTCCAGAAAACATACCGGTCCAGGATTATTTTAATATCAGCATCAAACCTGATCGCGCTAGTGTATTATTAAACCCGGATAGGATTATCATGAAGCGAATTGGACGGGGCAGGATGGAAGTTAAAAAGGCAATCCCCGAAAAGGATTTTTTCTCGGCGCAGTTTCGTGATTTTGGCAGTTTTCAACTCATCCAAGATTTAATACCGCCAACAATTGTGGCGAATGTTTTCAATGGAAAGACCGTGTCTGGAAGTACAAGAATCACCATTCAAGTATCCGATAACAACAGCATCATAAAAGATTTTAAGGCCTTTTTAGATGATAAATGGATCCTTTTTTATCCAGCTGGGAATCAATATCACTATTATCCTGAAGAACACTTCCCTCCGGGTGAACATAAATTATCAGTTGTTGTTTATGATGAAGCTGGTAACTTGGCAACAAAAGAATGGATTATTAAACGATAAATAAAATGAAAGAAATAACAGAAGGAACGAAGGCTCCTGCTTTTTCAGCAATTGATCAGGATGGTGAAAAAATAAAGCTCGCTGATTTCAAGGGGCAAAAACTGGCACTTTATTTTTATCCTAAAGATGACACCAGTAGCTGTACTGTTCAGGCTTGTAATCTCCGCGATGGTTTCAAGGCGCTTGAAAAAAAAGGTATTACTGTTGTAGGGGTGAGCCCGGATGATGAAAAATCACATTTGAAATTCATTGCAAAACACAAGTTGCCTTTCAGAATCATTGCTGATACGGATAAAAAGGTAGTTGAGAAATACGGCGTTTGGGGTGAAAAGTCAATGTATGGAAGAAAATACATGGGGGTGTTCAGAACAACTTTCCTGATCGATGAAAATGGGGTTGTTGTGAAAATCATTAGTAAACCAACCGTGAAGGTTCATGCTGAAGAAATCGCTGCTGGATTCGGGCTATAGCCTAATCAATCCAGTCCAATTCACCCCACGAAATCGTAGGGTGAGTGTACCCTTCAACAACTAGGTTACCATCCTTATTAACACCCTTCACTTTAAGTTCAAACTGGTTATTGCTTTTGCTGAA
>CANJEF010000038.1 GCA_947472965.1 Sphingobacteriales bacterium | reverse complement strand
CTGGTTACATTGCTTTTGATCATCTATTTTCTTTAATTTTAAACAAATTTAACAACAATTGTAAATGTAAGATCCAATTTGATCCTATACATGAGAAAAGCGATATTGTTTTTTACCCTTTTTGCCATTTTTTGTTTTCTATTATTGGTTATTGATGCGTTTTGGATCGGAAGCGAGGCAGATATTCAAGTGTATCCTACCAAATTATTGACTAAGGCGGTGGTAATGACATCGGATGAAAAGAAGGTTTCCAAGGCGAGTGAGTATTTCTATGATGAATTCTTGAACCAGACACGTTTTAATGGCTCTATATTGGTTGCTAAAAATGGAAAAATTGTTTTTGAAAAATACAATGGCCTAACTGATTTGAATGAAGGGAATCCAATAGATTCAAGTACTTCATTTCATTTGGCCTCAGTATCCAAAACATTCACGGCCATGGCCATCTTGAAACTGTGGGAGAATAACCTTCTTCAGATTGATTCACCCGCAGTAAACTATCTGCCTCAATTTCCTTATCCCAACATTACCATACGCAACCTGCTATCTCACAGAAGTGGAATTCCGAATTATGTTCACTTTGTTGAGTCAATGGGCTGGAATAGCAATAAGAACCTTACAAACAATGATCTATTGACTTTAATGAATAATAACAAGCAAAAGATACGGGTTGGAAGAAATGATTCATATTTTGAATACAGCAACACAAACTATGCCTTATTAGCGCTAATTATTGAACAGGTAGCCAAAACAAGCTATGCCAATTTTCTAGAAAACACTTTTTTTAAGCCCATTGGAATGAACCATTCGTTTGTTTTCAATATGGAAATGAAGGATAAAGTTTTACCATCCTTCAAGTTTAATAACAGAAAAGAAAACTTTACTTTTTTGGATGCTGTTTATGGCGACAAGAATATATATAGTACAGTTCGTGATATGCTTCGGTGGGATCTTGCAATAAATGACGGCAATATGTTCAAAAAAGAAACCCTGGATGCTGCTTTTCAGGGTTATAGTCATGAGAAAAAAGGCATCAAGAACTATGGACTTGGTTGGAGATTGTATGAATTGCCTTCAGGAAAAAAAATCATTTATCACAATGGTTGGTGGCATGGAAACAACACTGTATTCAGCAGATTTCCATCAGATTCTACCACAATCATTGTATTGGGAAATAAGTTTAACAAAAGTATCTACCAGTCAAAAAGGATCATAGGAATTTACGAAGGGTATGGATTTCAATTCATTGAAGATGATTGAAAATATTAAATCAGATTTAAGGGAGATTGATGAAATTGAAATAAGGCAGCTTGCGACCCAACGGAGTAAGCAACTGTTCAAAACTTTCGACCCTTTTGTACACAAAGGAACCAGAGGCCATGCTGCTATTTTTGCTGGATCACATGGGATGATGGGTGCTGCAGTATTGTCAACAATGGCAGCTACAAGAAGTGGTGCGGGTAAAATAACTGTAATCGTACCTGAACGTTATTTTGAAGTAATTCACAACCACATCCCTGAAGCCCTTCTTTTAAACAATCTTGCTGATATCAATTTCTCTGCTTTCAACGCGATGGGCATTGGTCCAGGATTAGGCAATGAAATCTTAACACAAAATCTCATACAAAAAATAGTTGCTTCACAAAGCAAATTGGTGCTAGATGCAGACATGCTAAATTTTTTGTCTCAAAATCCCTCATTATTCAATCAAATCCCCAAGGGATCAATTTTGACACCACACCCAATTGAATGGAAACGGATGTTTGGTGATGCTGAAAACGATAAAGATAGAATCATAAAAACACAGACGATTTGTTTGAAATTTGGATTTCATGTGTTAATAAAAGGTCATGTATCAGCTTTTATAACCCCTCAGGGTGAAGTATTTCTCAATGCAACTGGCAATGCCGGAATGGCCAAAGGTGGCAGTGGAGATGTGTTGACCGGACTGATTACCGGTTTACTGGCACAGGGTTATGCGGCCCTGGATGCAGGTGTTTTAGGGATGTATATTCATGGGCTTGCTGGAGATTTGGCAAAAGTTCAACTTGGTGAAAATGCCATGACCCCATCAGATCAAATTCTACAATTTGGGGCAGCTTTTGGATCATTGAAATAAATCAATTTATTTTCCCCCTACCCGGCTTGAATATAGAAGCTTTTATTTGATACTAAAAGGTTGTTTTTTAGGCGATTTTGCCTATTTTTGCCACCCTTATTTTTTCTGAAAAGAGCTACAGTTTAACAACCAAGAAGATTTAAAACTACGTATGGAAAATTTAATTTATCTCGTTCCCCTCATGGGAATTTTAGGGCTTTTTTACACGATTATCAAATTCAACTGGGTATCAAAGCAACCTGCAGGTTCTGAGCGAATGAAAGAGATCAGCACATATATTGCTGAAGGTGCCATGGCTTTTTTAAAGGCTGAATGGAAAATCTTGGGGTATTTTGTTGCTATTGTTGCTTTGTTACTTGGTTTTATGGCCAACACAAACCCCAACAGCCATTGGAGTATCTCCATAGCATTTATCATTGGGTCTGTTTTCAGTGCCACAGCCGGATACATAGGAATGAAAGTAGCTACCAAAGCTAACGTACGTACCGCCGAAGCAGCAAAGACAAGTTTGAGCAAAGCACTAAATGTATCCTTTACAGGAGGTGCTGTGATGGGACTAGGTGTATCAGGCTTGGCCGTGTTGGGACTTGGTGGCTTGTTTATAATACTTAAAAATTATTTCTCTCCAGATGGTGATGCAGAAGGTATGCTACGCACCATCGAAGTACTAACTGGATTTTCATTGGGTGCAGAAAGTATTGCCCTATTTGCCCGTGTTGGTGGTGGTATATATACCAAAGCAGCTGACGTAGGAGCGGATTTGGTGGGCAAAGTTGAAGCTGGTATCCCAGAGGATGACCCTCGCAATCCTGCTACTATTGCAGACAATGTGGGTGATAACGTGGGAGATGTTGCAGGGATGGGTGCTGATTTATTTGGAAGCTATGTAGCGACCGTTTTGGCTACAATGGTGCTTGGACAAGAAACCAAATCGATTGATAATTTTGGAGGAATTGCACCAATCTTATTACCAATGGTAATTGCAGGTGTTGGAATCATTCTATCTATAATTGGAACTTTATTTGTGCGAATTTCAGATAATGTAGGAGCCAGTACAAGTGCAGTTCAAAATGCATTGAACATGGGAAACTGGGGTTCAATGGTTTTAACCGCTATTGCCTCTTATTTTCTAGTTCTAAATATCCTTCCAGAAACAATGGTTCTCCGTGGATTGGAATTCACACGCAATGGGGTTATGGGAGCTATAGCTGTTGGATTGGTTGTAGGAGCACTCATGAGTATCATAACAGAATACTATACCGCAATGGGTAAACGTCCTGTAATGAGCATCATCCGTCAATCAGCTACTGGACATGCCACTAACATCATTGGGGGATTAGCAATAGGAATGGAAAGTACATTCTTACCAATTTTAGTACTTGCAGGTGGGATTTATGGATCTTATGCATTTGCAGGGTTATATGGTGTTGCCATTGCTGCAGCCGGAATGATGGCTACTACAGCCATGCAATTGGCTATTGATGCATTCGGACCAATTGCTGACAATGCAGGTGGAATTGCTGAGATGAGTGAACTGCCTTCTGAAGTAAGGGAAAAAACAGATATCCTTGATGCGGTTGGTAACACAACAGCAGCAAGTGGTAAGGGTTTTGCCATTGCGTCGGCAGCATTGACATCGCTAGCTCTTTTTGCAGCCTTTGTAGGGGTAGCAATGCCAGATAATCAACACATCGATATTTATAAAGCGGATGTACTTGCATCATTGTTCATTGGAGGAATGATCCCATTCATTTTCTCATCGCTAGCCATTAGAGCTGTAGGTGAGGCTGCAATGGCCATGGTTGAAGAAGTTCGTCGACAATTCCGTACCATCCCAGGAATCATGGAAGGTACAGGCAAACCAGAATATGACAAATGTGTAGCGATTTCTACAGAAGCCTCATTGAAAAAAATGATGCTTCCCGGTGCCATAACAATCATATCTCCTTTGCTGATTGGTTTTATTTTAGGTCCTGAAGCACTTGGTGGATTTTTAGCAGGTGCTACAGTTAGCGGAGTATTGATGGGAATTTTCCAAAACAATGCCGGTGGAGCCTGGGATAATGCAAAGAAGAGTTTTGAAAAAGGCGTTGAGATCAATGGAGAAATGTACTACAAGAAATCCGAGCCACACAAGGCTTCTGTTACTGGTGATACTGTAGGTGATCCCTTCAAGGATACTTCAGGTCCTTCAATGAATATCCTTATCAAACTCATGTCCATTGTCTCACTTGTTATTGCACCATCTTTGGCCCAGCTACATAAGACGGACGCGATAGGAACATCAGGTATTACCAAGGAAAAAAATATTGAAATTTCAATTGTCAATACAGACAGCACCAAAGGTGAAATCATGATGACTGAAGGTCCAGATCAAGGCCTTATTGAAGCATTAAAGGCAGATGGCCATATTGGTGAAGGTTCATCTAAAATTGAATATGAAGCAGGTGTTTTGAAAGTAAATGATAAAATTATTGATGCAGAAAAGTACCGCACCCTAATTAAGGGGGATAAACTAAAAATTATCATAAGCGATAAGACAAAATAGAATAGTCAACATAGAATAGACATTATATCAAAAGCCCCTATTTTAGGGGCTTTTGCATTTAGAAGAATGTAGAAAATCAGTTATGATTTTCTTGCACCTTGAATTCTTTTGTAGCAGTATTTGTTGACTTTGATTTACTTGTTAATACAACCTTTACAATATATACACTACCAACGCTCAGCTTTCCAGTTGTAACTGGAATATCAGCAGTTGAAGACTCAATAGATTTACTTTCAATCAATGAGTTATCCGATTCTTTTTTTGTTGTTAGATCAAGTTTCACTCCTAGCGATGGTACTTTTGAAGAAATCTTTACGGTGAAAGGATAGTTTTCTGCATTTGCTATGCCAGTTCCAGATCCTGGATCAGGGTCGATTGAGAAAACAAGGTTTTCTTCCGTGGGTGTAGGTGGAGGGGGCGTTGGTGTAGGAGTAGTCTCCTTTTTTGAACATGCTGCAACAAAAAATACAGCAGCAAAAAACAAAAGCCCTACATTAAATTTCTTCATTATTAATATTTGATATAAAATTAAGGAGTTTATCTATTTATCTGGAATTAGTTTTGTGATGTCCTGAAATCAGATTTTTTGCGTTTGGCCCTTCATTGAGCAGCAAATCCAAAATTGATAAATTGGAGTGAAATCCATTTTTTGTTTGAAATGCCTGTTGGTACTTTACGAAGGGTGACATTTCAATAGTATTGAAATTTGAAGGTTTGTAAAAATCCATCCGGTCCAGGACTTCCATCCCGTCAGAAGGTTTAATTGTCTGAAAATTCAATTTATTCTCCAGCTTCAGTTTTTTACCAACCCATTCCATGCATAACAGATTCCATGAAGCCAACGATGAAAGATGGGTGTTGTACAAATCATTTAGTTCAGTTTTGTAGTGAGAAAACCATGGGGTTTTCCCATAAGCAGTGCAAAGTGACTTGAAGTGTAATGACTGCCAATCCGACTTATAATCAATGGCAACCTGATCAAAGGGAAGCCTGCAATTTCGTCCACCAACAATGGGAATACTAAGCTGCATTATACCCGTTGACCCAGCAATGATCATTCGGTTTCTAAACGTGGATTTTTTAAAAACAACATCTTGGTTAAGAAAAACATTACCTACACGCAGCATGTCTACATATAAATTAATCAAAGGGAAATAATGCATTTCAGTAACCAGAATCATCCCTTGTAAATCAATTTATTTGAAAATTATTGGTCGCTTGGCTTTTTGCAACATTTAGGCAGCTTATCATAAGAGTCTGACTCAGCCTTGATTTCTTCAGCATCGTATCCTGAATTTGCAATGGCTGTTTTAATATTTTCAAGATTCGTCCGGTCCGACAAGTAAGAAACCGTGGTTTTTTTCTGTTTGAAATCAACATTCACTTTGGTAACCCCTTCCTCAAATTTCAGGTATTCTTCAATGCGCTTCTTACAACTCTCACATTGTACAGTTGGAGTATTAATTTTTACTGTAATTGGCTTTTTTTGTTGGGCCTGTGTTTGAAAGGCAACAAAAGAAATCATGATCAGAATAAATATTTTTTTCATCGTAATGTATTTTATTAAAGTTAAAGATTCCTACCCCATTCAGCAGGATTTTGCCTCCAGTTTAACAAAGTATTTTGGTCACCTATTTCAACAATTCCCTTTTCAGCTGCTAAATTAATGAGGGTTTCATAGTTAGTAAGAGAAATACTTTTTATCCCTGCATTCTCGCATGCAATGGCTGCATCCTTGAAACCATAAGTGAATATTGACACCATTCCTAGAATGTCTAATCCTGCAGTTCTAACAACTTCACAAACCTGAAGACTACTCTTGCCTGTAGAAATAAGATCTTCAATGACCACTGTTTTCATTCCCTTTTCATAAAATCCTTCAATTTGATTTCCCAACCCATGTTCTTTGGGTTTTGGACGCACATATATATAGGGCAATTTTAATTGGTCTGAAGCCATTGCACCCCATGCAATGCCAGCTGTAGCGACACCTGCCAGAAGTTCAGCATCTGGGAATTGCTCAAAGATCACATTACACATTTCACTTTTGATAAAATCCCTCACGTATGGGAATCCAAGCATTTTGCGGTTGTCACAATAAATGGGACTTTTCCAACCGGAAGCCCAGGTGAACGGTTCTTTGGGATTCAATTTTACTGCACTAACTTGTAACAGTTTTTCGGCTACCATTTTTTCGTTCGTCATTTTACAAATTTGGTGAATGCTTAGAACAATCAAAAATTAAGTTATGTACATCATCATCCATGAGCCGAAAGGTAAAATCATCATAACCGATGAAATGAACAGAAAATTTGACGAATTCAAGGTTAATGCAATGAATGTAGAGTACGTTGAGAATATTGGCGCCGATACAATGTTCACTTCGTCTATAAATACAACCCGGATATATAAAACCCCTGAATGTGAAAATTGCCTTGCTGTTTATTTGTCGGACAAAAAGACAATTACTGCAGCAGGTGGAATGGTTTTTAACCAAAATGGTGCATTATTGATGATTTACCGAAAAGGAATGTGGGATATGCCAAAGGGTAAATTAGATGACGGGGAAACAATTGAGCAATGTGCGATTAGGGAAGTTTCGGAGGAGACTGGACTTTCATCAATTTCAATTATCCAAAAACTATCGGTTACCTACCATACCTATCTTTTAAATGGTGAAAACATAGTAAAACCATCACATTGGTATGAGATGAATTTTAAAGGGAATGAAATACCAAAACCTCAAATTGAAGAGGACATAACTGAAATTCGGTGGGTGACTAAAAATGAAGCCTCAGGATTGTTGGAGAGCATGTTTCCCTCCATCCAGGAAATGGTATCAAGCTACTACCTTAAAAAGTAGACAGTGAAAATCAATGGTTTTTCATTTTGATTGAACTAGACACAACTTCAGGTAAAAATAAAGAAGCATCTCCATTGTTGCGGATGATATCCCTTACAATAGTTGATGCCACAGAAGTATATTTGGGTTCACAGGTTAGAAAAAAAGTTTCAATCGTGGGATCGAGGGTTCTATTTGCATCAGCAATCGTTTTTTCATATTCGAAATCACTCACGTAGCGTATTCCCCTTAAAATATATTTCGCCCCAACTATTTTACAAAAATCAACTGTCAGCCCATCATAAACAGCAGCACTAATCTTTTCTTCATGCTTGAAAATTTCCTCTATCCAGGATTGTCGTTGCTCAGCACTAAACATGGGAGATTTTCCAGCATTGCTACCAATAGCAACAATGATATTATCAAATAAGGGAATAGCTCTTTTGATCACATCAACATGACCTAACGTAATTGGGTCAAATGTACCAGGGAAAAGACAAATCTTTTGCATGAGATTATTTTATGTTGATGACTCTTTTCTTCCTGATAACAGATATAAAACGGCCATCCTCACTGCAACCCCATTTTCGACTTGGTTTAGAATAATGGACTGGCCGCTATCAGCAACATCACTATCCAATTCCACTCCCCTATTGATTGGACCAGGATGCATAATCAAAATATCTTTATGGAGAGAGTCAAGCATCTTCTTTGTTATACCAAACGACCTGTTATATTCACGTAGTGATGAAAACAGAACCTGATTTTGCCTTTCCAATTGTATCCTTAAAACATTCGCAACATCACACCACTCCAAGGCTTCCTGAAGATTGTATGTGACATTTACATCAAAAGATTCCTTAAGATAGGTTGGGATCAAGGTGGGTGGACCTACAATGGTTACTTCTGCTCCCATTTTTTTGAGCAAATACATATTACTCATGGCAACTCTTGAATGCATGATATCACCAATGATAGCAACTTTTTTGCCTTTCAATCCACCTAGTTTTTCAGAAATTGACAATGCATCCAACAAAGCCTGGGTAGGATGTTCATTGATACCATCCCCTGCATTGATTATTGCTGCAGGAACGTGCTTCGCCAAAAAATGAGGGGCACCAGTGGCACCATGCCTCATTACAATCATATCAACTTTCATTGAAAGTATGTTATTGACAGTATCCAGGAGCGTTTCTCCTTTGGAGACGGATGAACTACTGGAAGTAAAATTGATGGTATCAGCGCTGAGCCTTTTTTCTGCTAATTCAAATGAAAT
>CANJEF010000037.1 GCA_947472965.1 Sphingobacteriales bacterium | reverse complement strand
TCTCTGTTTTGCGTTCACGGCCTTTTCCATATTTGCTCAATAACCCCTGGTAGTATTCGATTGCATATTCAGTCAGGCTATTCAAATGAGACTTAGTTTGCTTGATAGCGCCTTCAATGCCGCTGATTTGCATATTCAACTCATCAATATCAAGTTTATAAATTCTCCGAACCGGCTTTTCGGTTAACTTAACAATGTCTTCTCGGGTAATCTCTCGTTTGAAAATTTTCTTGAAAGGAAGAAATGCATCTTGGATTGCCAAAAGTACCTTTTCCCAATCAGCATGTTTTTTTTCTAACTCTTTATATATTTTTTCTTCAAAAAAGATCTTTTCAAGCGAGGTGTAATGCCATTTTTCTTCGAGTTCAGAAAGCTTGATGGCAAGCTCCATCCCCAATAATTTTCGGGTGTTTTCAACTGAGATTTTTAACAAATCTGAGGCAGCGAGAAACAATGGTTTATTTTCAACAATAACGCAGGCATTGGGTGCGATGCTTACTTCACAATCCGTAAAAGCATACAATGCATCGATTGTGATATCTGAAGATATGCCTGCAGCAAGTTCGATCAATACTTCAACGTCCGCAGCTGTGTTATCAGTTACTTTTTTAATTTTTATTTTACCTTGGTCGTTTGCTTTTACAATTGAATCCATCAACTGAGAGGTTGTAACCCCATATGGAACATCTTTAATAATGATGGTTTTTTTATCAACCTCTTCAATATGGGCCCTGCATCGAATCCTTCCACCACGTTTGCCATCATTGTAATTGCTTACATCGATAATTCCCCCTGTTTGAAAATCGGGGTACAACTCAACTTTTTTACCTTTGAGTTCTTTGATTGACGCCTCAATCAATTCAATAAAATTATGTGGCAATATTTTAGTAGAAAGTCCAACCGCAATACCTTCTGCACCTTGGGCAAGCAACAACGGAAACTTCATTGGCAGATTAATGGGCTCTTTTTTTCTGCCGTCATAACTTAATTGCCATTGAGTCGTTTTGGCATTAAATGCAACTTCCAATGCAAATTTACTCAACCTGGCTTCAATATAACGGGGTGCAGCCGCGTCATCGCCAGTGCGAACATCTCCCCAGTTACCCTGTGTCTCAACAAGCAGGTCTTTTTGTCCGAGATTGACCAACGCATCCTGAATACTTGCATCACCATGGGGGTGATATTGCATGGTTTGTCCAATGATATTAGCCGCCTTATTCAACCTGCCATCATCCATTTCCTTCATGGCATGCAAAATTCTTCTGTTCACAGGTTTTACGCCATCTTCAATAGCAGGTACTGCACGTTCAAGGATTACATAAGAAGCATAATCAAGAAACCAGCTTTTATACTGTCCGGACACACCTGATTCACCTTCACTTTCTGCATTGAATTTCAACTTTGACATGCTGGTTTTTTTTAATCTGCAGCCTTGGAGGCTGTTGCTTTTCTAATCTCAAAATGGCTGATCGATTTAACCGGACCTTGAACCTCAAGAATTCCTGATGAAACCAATGTTTTTATCCTCCACATAAGAAATGCATCACCGGTAGTTTCCTTACTTTTAAGCAAGAACTGATTGATGATTTTTGAGGTCTTTTGATATTCACCCGATACATATTTCAACAACTCATTATCATAGTAATCAATGGACTTGGGCAACAATTTTTTTCCACCTTCCAAAAGTCTAATACCATTTGCATCTCTGCAAATTTTTTCCCATTCATCTGCATCAACTTCAAATTCACTTGTCGTAATGGGTCGTGCCAACTTTTTTGCCTTTATGAATTCTCGGGAAGGAATTTGGCTAAGCCATTCAGGATAAAAAATATGTCCTTTTTCATTGATGAAAGGAAGGTTATTAAGATACAAAATCATAACCCTACCTTGAAATTCAGCAAGCTGCGCCATTAACCAATAATAGCCTGAAACGTCATGTTTGTTCTGAGCAGCCCAAATCCAAATTTCTTCATTCGGATCATTATTAAGAGCTTCCTTTAATTTTTCTACAACGACTGCATCATTCACAACTCCTTCTTCTAACAATACCTGATATTCACTGCCCTCAAGTATCTGTCCCCACCAATTTTTTCTGGTATCAATGCCTTCATTGGTATATATATTTTCAAGTGGTCCAACGGCATAGTCATCTCGCACTAATGAAATCTGTCCTTTGATTTCCTCATCCAGTTCAATTGCCTTGGCCATCACCTCTAAATCTGGTTCATTAAAAACAACATGTATCATGATTGAACATTTAAATTTGAATCCATAATTACATCAGCTTCAAACTTAAGGTTTGAAACAATGAAATCCTGACGCTCTTGTGTATTCTTACCCATATAATATTCAAGAAGATGCTGAATATGAATTTGGGCTTCAAGTATGACGGGTGTTTTACGCATATCAACCCCAATAAAATTTTTAAACTCATCAGGTGATATTTCACCCAACCCTTTAAACCTCGTTATTTCTGCTTTTGCGCCAATCTTTTTTACGGCGTCGAGCTTTTCAGTTTCACTGTAACAATAAATTGTTTCCTGTTTATTTCTTACCCTAAATAGTGGAGTTTCAAGAATATAAACATGACCATCCCTCACAAGATCCGGAAAGAACTGCAGGAAAAAGGTCATCAACAAAAGCCTTATGTGCATCCCATCAACATCAGCATCGGTCGCAATAATGATATTATTATATCTGAGATCGTCGTTGCCAGACTCAATATTCAAGGCGTGTTGAAGCAGGTTGAACTCCTCATTTTCGTACACAACTTTTTTAGTTAGGCCAAATGAATTCAATGGTTTTCCCCGCAAGCTAAACACAGCTTGTGTTTCAACTTCACGGGATTTTGTAATGGACCCGCTGGCGGAATCACCTTCGGTAATGAAAATGGTACTTTGCAATCTTTTAGCAATGAATTCCTCTCTCAATTTTGCAGGAGGTTCATCATTCAAGTGAATTCTGCAATCACGTAATTTTTTATTGTGAAGGTTTGCCTTTTTTGCCCGCTCATTCGCTAGTTTTTTTATACCAGCCAACTCTTTTCGTTCCCTTTCACTTTGTTCAATTCGCTTTTTAAGAGCTTCAGCAACTATATTGTTCTTATGCAAGAAGTTATTGAGCTCCTTGCCAAGAAAATCCAACATGAAATTTTTCATGGACGGTCCACCCTCAGAAATATACTGTGAACCCAACTTTGTTTTGGTTTGGGATTCAAAAACCGGTTCTTGAACCCTTACAGCGACAGCTGCAACTATGCTTTGACGGATGTCAGATGTATCATAATCTTTTTTATAAAAATCCCTGATGGTTTTTACGATGGCTTCACGAAATGCCAGGACATGTGTTCCACCCTGGGTGGTATATTGTCCGTTTACAAAGCTATAGATATCTTCTCCATACTCATTGTTATGGGAAAGGGCTATTTCAATGTCTTCCCCTTTCAGATGAATAACAGGATAACGGAGTTCATCTTCATTGGCATAGCGATGAAGGAGATCCAACAAGCCATTTTTGCTAACAAACTTTTTTCCGTTGTAATTAATTACAAGTCCTGCATTGAGATAACAATAATTCCAAAGTTGCTTCTCAATGTAGTCTGGAATAAAATGAAAATTCCTAAAGATATTTTCATCAGGGATGAATGAAACCAAGGTTCCATTTGACTCTTTGCTGGCAGTTTCCTTGTAGTCTTTTACTAGCTCTCCTCTTTTGAATTCAGCTGAACGTTCCCTGCCGTCACGAAATGCAGTTACCTTAAAATATTCACTCAACGCATTTACAGCTTTGGTACCGACTCCATTAAGGCCAACACTTTTTTGAAATACCTTGCTATCGTATTTTGCACCCGTATTTATTTTGCTGACAACATCGACCAACTTTCCCAAAGGGATACCCCGACCAAAGTCTCGAATCGTAACCACTTTCCCCTCTAAATTCAACTCGATTGTCTTACCATAGCCCATCATGTGTTCGTCGATGCAATTATCGAACACTTCCTTAAGCAACACATAAATACCATCATCCTGACTGCTGCCATCACCAAGCTTGCCGATGTACATTCCCGGACGCAAACGGATATGCTCTTTCCAATCCAGGCTTTTAATGGACTCTTCATTATACTCAAAAATCATGCTTTCTGGTTGTTTTGACATGCGCTATATTACTTGAAAATCAGGATACCCGTAAAATCATTGAAATTTTATGCGGGAACCAAAGATAAAAAAATGGACCTCCCCATTCAGAAGGAGGTTATCAACTTAATGTGCATAAATTAATATTAAGCCTTGGCAGGGGCTCAATTGTTCAATTCATTCTTTTCTTCATTGAACTGACTTGGTCTTGAAGATTTGAAACAAGACTTGCAAGCTGACCAACATCCCAACGCTGTTGTGGCGTTACTTTTGTTATCACCATTTGTGCCTGCCAGAGTTCGATAACTTCCTCTGCATTCATGTCGTATGGTTGATATAGTTGGTTATCACTTATTAGAGTAAGCTTGTTTTTTGAACGGTTGTTTTTGGATACCCTTTTATAAACGATTCCCTCGCTTCTACTTACAACAATATAAGCTCCATGTTGCTTTATATCATCCAGGCCATTCATCTTTTGTCCAACAATAATGGACCCACTTGGAGTAGGAAGCATGCTATCGCCAATAATCTCAAATGCCCTGAATTGGCCACTACCCATCATAGGCAATGTGAACGTGTTAAGTTCATCGATAAATTCCTCATCAGCATAACCGGCAAGGTATCCTGCAGCGGCCTTCATTGGAACAAAATGAATTAGGTTTGTCTCGGAGCCCAGTTTTTGAATGCGCCTTTTTGCAAGATAATCTCCTTTTGTATCACTAAGATCTTTGCGAAGCAACTCATCAAGGCTAATTTTGAAGTGATCACTCACAAGTTCCAACACATCAATCCTGGGTTCTGCACGTTCCTCTTCATATGCTCCCAAAAGTGAACGCTTGATTTGAAGTTTCATCGCAAATTCTTCTTGCGTAAAACCCTTAAGCTTACGTAAGTATTTAAGATTTTGTCCTGCAAATGACTGTGACATACTAATAAATTTAGGGCAATATACTAAATTATTTAGTTTATAAAATATTTTTACTAATTTTTTTTATGAAAAGAAGGTTTAAAACCATAGAAGCAAAATATGGGGTGCAAATATGTACTACTTTTACAGGCAAATTCTGTGAATGGAAAAGGGAGTAAAGAAAGGAAAAGCAAAGACAAAACCTGTCATCCTAATTACCAATGATGATGGCATTACCGCCCCAGGTATAGCTCATTTGGTTGATGCTGTAAAAGACCTTGGCAGGGTAATTGTTGTGGCGCCAGACAAGCCGCAGTCGGGCATGGGGCATGCTATTACCATTGGATTTCCTCTCCGGTTACACAAAACACACCATTTTGAGGGCATTGAATCATGGAGTTGCAGTGGAACACCAGTTGATTGTGTAAAATTAGCGGTCGACAAAGTACTTCATAAAAAGCCGGATATTTGTCTAAGTGGCATCAACCACGGCGCTAATCATTCAATCAATGTGATTTATTCTGGCACCATGAGTGCTGCTATTGAGGCATCCATTGAAAACATCCCGGCCATTGGATTTTCGCTCTTGGATCATAACCTGGAAGCTGATTTCAACGGTGCAAAAATGTATGTGAGAAAAATTGTGGAACAGATACTTTCTAAAAAAGCAGACAAACATCTTTGCCTGAATGTGAATATTCCAGCTATTGATGCAAGCCTTATCAAAGGCATTAAAGTTTGCCGACAAGCCTATGCAAAATATGATGAAGAATTTCAGGAAAGAAAAGATCCTTCTTCAAAAAAATATTATTGGCTTACTGGAAAGTTTTTGAACTTTGACAAAGGAAAAGACACTGATGTGTGGGCCCTTGAACACAACTACGTTAGTGTTGTTCCAATTCAATACGACCTCACAAACCACCAGTTAAAAGAATCAATCGTAAAGAGATACACATGGTAATATTCAAACGGGATCAATATGCATTTGGGGTTCTACTCGGATTGGTGATGCCAGTACTGAGTTTCTTTGGATATTATTATTGGAAATTCAGCCTTTTCTCTTTCAATGATTTTTTGAACTTATTACAATCAAATAAACAACTTGTTACGGCATTAAGCATTCCTTGCCTATTGATGAATATTGTCATTTTCACTTTATACATCAATGGTCTACGCGACAAAACTGCAAAGGGCATATTTGTTGTGACAATAATTTATGCTGTATCAGCACTCTTCTTCAAACTTTTTGGTTAAGATTTCACCCTAAATAAAAAAGCGCATGAGATATTATATGATTGCTGGTGAAGCTTCTGGCGATCTTCATGCAAGCAGGCTGATTAGGGCAATCAAGCAAAACGACCCCAATGCAACAATACGTGCATGGGGTGGTGATTTGATGCAAGCAGAAGGAGCAACATTAATAAAACACTACAGGGATCTAGCATTTATGGGATTCTCAGAAGTCCTGATGAATCTGAAAACGATTCTATCAAATATGAAATTCTGCAAAGCAGATCTTTTAGAATTCAACCCTGATGTTGTCGTTTTTATTGATTACCCCGGCTTCAATCTTCCTATGGCATCATTTGCCAAAAAAAAAGGATTTAAAACAGCTTATTATATTTCTCCGCAAATATGGGCTTGGAAAGAACAAAGGGTTCATACCATAAAAAAGGTGGTTGACAAGATGATGGTTATTTTACCTTTTGAAAAGGAATTTTATCAAAAATTCGATTATGCAGTTGACTATGTAGGACATCCCTTGATTGAAATTATTGATGGATTTAAGCAATCCTTTGGTGCTGAAGAATTCAAAAGGGAACTTGGATTAAGCCAAGACAAAAAAATTGTTGCACTGCTTCCTGGATCACGCATTCAGGAGATCAGGAAAAAGCTTCCTATCATGCTTGAAGCAACAAAAGAATTTCCAGATCTACACTTTATACTTGCACAAGCCAGCTCACTAAGCGACGAGCTGATTAGCGCATACACAACATCTTATCCAAACGTGCAAGTTGTTAAAGATAAAACCTATGCGTTGTTATCAATTGCGGATGCTGCGCTTGTTACTTCAGGAACTGCAACACTTGAAACAGCCCTGTTCAAAGTGCCTGAAGTTGTATGCTATAAGGGATCGGCCATCTCCTATCACATTGGAAAAAGATTGATAAAAGTTCCTTTCATCGCATTGGTTAACCTTATCATGAAGAAAAAAGTAGTAGAGGAACTTATTCAGGATGAATTAAATTCGCAAAATATCAAAACGGCCTTAGCAAAAATATTGAACCCAGGCATTGAGCGGGAAACGATGATTAATGAATTTCATTATCTGCATACCTTGCTTTCATCTGAGGGGTCTGCATCAACTAAAGCAGCTAAGATTATTCAAAATCTAACACTGAAGCAATAATCACTTTTTAAGAAAAAGTCTTACGACTATAACTACAATTGCAAAGAGAAAAAGCAGCAGCGAAATTCTATTGATTCCATGCATATACTTTACAAAACTGGAATCAGGTGTATCGGGATCTTTTTTGCGCAAATAAAGATATGTGGCGAGTTGTTTTAGTATTCCCATGATGAAAGGCAAGTTAAATAAAAAAACAACCCATCGCTTTTACTGTTTAACTAAACGCTCAAAAGACTGCAACCGCGAATATCACTGTTATCGAGTCTTCCAACTACCTCAAAACCACCATCGGGAGTGAAGCGGCCAAGGTCTTCTGTAGCAATGAAACAAACGCTATCCCTGTTAGCTAGGTCAATTATATTGATCACGCCCGTTTGGTGCCGATCATTTTCAAAAGTCCATATATCAAATGGATCATCGAGGGAACGTAAGAGAATTTTCATCTTGTCATTCATCTTAAAGATACCATCCCCCGAGGAATAAGCCTGTGATAACAACTCAGTCATACCATACTCCGCATGGATGGAATCGAGGCCTAACTGTTGTTTTAGTATTACATGCATTTCCGCTCTGGTAATCTCTTTTCGGCGTCCTTTCATTCCACCAGTTTCCAAAACGATGGTGTGATGCAATTTCATCTGATACTTTTCTACAAAATCCAACAGTGCGAATGTAACACCAAAGAGCAATGTTGGCTGTTTATCATGCTCCAACTTTGATAGGGTTGAAAATAGCTTTTCGTAATCATGCAAAAAAAAGCCACTAAGCGCATGGCCGGATTCCCTGATAAAATGATCGACCATGCAAACAAGCGATGAATTATTCCGCTCTAGATAAGAAGGCAACAATGCAAGAATGCAATAATCAGAAGGTGAACCATAAAACCTGTTGAAAATATCTGTAGCATTTTCAAGGTATGATGCTACTTCTTTTACAAAATGCCTGCTATTCACAGAGGATGTTGTTCCGCTGCTTTCAAAAATCACTTCAGGGTCAAAAGTTCCACATTTTAAAACATGGGTTTTAAAGAAGTTCACAGGTAAAAACGGAATTTGCTCTAGAGAATTCACTTTGTCAGGTTCTATGGCAAGATGTGCAACGTAATCTCTATAAACCGGGTTCATAACGGCTTGTATCCTGAAAAGGCTCAAGGATTGCTCCAAAAATTGGGTTTTGTTATGAACGGTTAAATCTTCTTTAAAATCGGGTCCTCCAAATAGGTTTTTCAATTTGAATCGGTTAATTTTGAACTGATCACAAAGTTACATGACAAAACCTTTTTCATACCTTTTTTTAATAATGCTAGCATTGGGCTGCAGCAAGGATACTTTCCAGTCAAAACCTCAACTGAAAATTAACAGCGTTAGTTCAACGGTTATTCCAGC
>CANJEF010000036.1 GCA_947472965.1 Sphingobacteriales bacterium | reverse complement strand
ATTTTAGTGTAGATATAAAAATTGAAGAAAAGGTTGCAATGCTAGCTACTGTGATCAGCAATAATAACCCACTCCCCGTTTTGTTTTTCAAAAATTAACGTGTAATGACCGCCCACGTCACCGGCTTTTCGTGTGAGGGACCATTTTCCAACAACCATATAGTTTTTTTTACCCAATGGTTTAAGATGAAGAATATCAAATCGCAGTTTTCCCATGTTATCAGGACCTGCATAATTTTTCTTGTACCTATCCAAGGTAGCATTATATCCGTAGGTAACCCCTGATTTTCCGATATACATTAATGAATCGGACTTGAGGTATCCTACCATGAAGTGATCAAGATCCCCATTATTCCATGCCTTGGTCTGATTATCAAGAATGGCAAGTATTTCACTTTCGTCTCTTGTTTGTGAGAAAACAAGGATTGAGGGAAGCAGTATAATTAACGTTAAGATTGTTTTTTTCATGCGGGCATAAAGTTTTTGAGGCCAAAGAGTATTAATGATTATCTGAATTGAAGATAGTATACTTTTAGCCGCTCAGAAACACTAGGTTGCCCAAGCCTTATCCCCTTTATTGTATGGAACACATCCTTCATATTTTCCTGGAATGGCTATGTATCTCAAAGCTTGGGTAGCTCCAATTTCAGAAGTGAAATAACCCAACAAGGTAAGCTGCTTCATCATTCCAAAATAATGGGTTGGGTCTTCCTCCTTTTTGGATTCATTGTATTTCTTAAGTTCTTTATTCAATTCATTCAACAAGGCTGTACGTTGCTCAGCAGTTGACTCTATAAATGCCTTACCATTGGTTTTCTTGGAAGACTCATCAATTTTAGCCATTCCATCCATGAAAATTTTCTGGTCTTTTTCCGCATAGCAATCCGTTACCATCGTATTCATAAATGCGCCCACCTTGGCAGCCTTGGCACCTGGTGTATCAGTTGTTGGAATAATTGTTTCCGCCACTTCATCCAAAAAGGCAATCTGATCAGCGGTCAATATAGCTCCTACAACCGTTTTTTTGTCTGAAGTTTTGCAGCCCTCTAAAAAAAGGGATCCGCCAATTACGGTTCCACCCATGATGAGAGCAACTCTTTCCAATGCATCGCGTCTGTTCATATACAGGTTTTATCCATAAATGTACAAAAGTTATAAGGTAAACAGGAGCAAAAAGTTGAAAATTTTTAACCCTTAATACCATAAAATAAGCTGCCCTTTAATGTATGTTTTTCATATTTGAACGAATGCTGTACCTTGCACCTCATGGCATTATTAGATATCAGACTGCCAAAATCGATTGCAAAAGCCCTGAGTATTCCCCCAAACTCACCCGAACGACAACAAATCAGGGTGTTAAAAAAGCTTTTGAAAAAAGCCAAAGAAACCCGCTTTGGTCTACATTATAATTTCAGTGCCATTCTGGAGGATAAAAATCCAACTTCGAAATTTCAAAAAGCAGTAAAAGCATACGACTATAGTACTCTTTATGCCGATTGGTGGAACTTAACCCTTGCAGGAGAGGAGAATGTTTGTTGGCCCGGCAAAATAAAATACTTTGCCCTAAGCTCGGGCACTTCTGAATCAGCCAGCAAGTATATCCCCGTAACAAAAGACCTGATGAAAGGAAACAGAATCTGCATGGTAAAGCAGCTTCTATCCCTTAGAAAATACGAGAATATCCCCTGGAAATCCGTTGGCAAAGGCTACCTGATGCTCGGAGGTAGCACAGACCTACAACGCGGCCCAGGTTATTTCGCTGGCGACCTCAGTGGTATCACAGCCAAAAAAGCCCCCTTCTGGTTTTCACCTTTTTATAAGCCCGGAAAAAAAATTGCAAGGACGAATGACTGGAATAAAAAGCTGGAAGCCATTGTAAAAGAGGCTCCCAATTGGGATATTGGGTTTCTTGTAGGAATACCCGCATGGATTCAAATGTGCGTTGAAATGGTTATCAAAAAATACAACCTCAACCACATCCATGAAATTTGGCCCAATCTGGCGTTTTTCTGTCATGGTGGTGTTGCTTTTGAACCATATAAAAATGGATTTGAAAAACTGCTTGGCAAGCCCATTACCTATTTGGAAACATACCTGGCCTCGGAGGGTTTCATTGCATACCACGACAGGCAATACCATGATGGGATGAAATTGGTTCTCAATGAACACATCTTTTTTGAATTTGTCCCATTCGATGAAAATAACTTTGACGCATCGGGCAATATCAAACCCAATCCCGAGGCATTGCTCATTAACCAGGTAAAACCCGATAAGGATTATGCATTGCTGATCAGCACCACCGCCGGTGCTTGGCGGTATTTAATTGGAGATACCATCCGCTTCGTAAATCTTGAAAGAAACGAAATCATTATAACTGGCAGAACAAAACATTTCTTGAGCCTCACGGGTGAGCACCTGAGTGTTGACAATATGAACAGAGCTATTCAGCAGGTAAGTGAAAAACTGAATATCAATGTGTCGGAATTTACAGTTGCAGGTATTCCAATTGATTTGTTCTTTGGCCATCACTGGTATATTGGAACAGACGATGCGGTTGATTCAAATGTTTTTCGAACAATGTTGGACGACACCCTCAAGGAATTAAATGACGACTATGCTACAGAGCGAATAAGCGTTTTAAAGGAGGTTGTTGTAGATATATTACCTGAGAAAAAATTCATGGACTTCATGATAAAAAAAGGCAAAGTAGGTGGCCAACATAAATTCCCCCGCGTTTTGAAAGGAACAATTCATGAAGAGTGGGTTGATTTTCTTCAAACTGAACGTTAAAATTCAATCAGAACAATCAGATTGAATAATTCAACACACCTAAATCCATAACTTCATTTCAGAAAATTGTGAAACATTGATTGAATCAATAATTAAAGGCATCGGGCTGGGTCTTTTTCTTGCACTTTCGGTTGGTCCCGTAATCATGACTGTTGTAAAGCATAGCATCAACAATGGGCATGCTGGTGGAATGAGCTTTGTAGCCGGCGTTTGGGTAAGTGATTTGTTGTTGGTATTAATATCAAATATATTCTCGGGTTTGGTTGTACAAGCGCTGCTTTTTAAGTCTGCCATAGGTTACATGGGATCAAGCTTTATCATCTCGTTGGGAATTTATTATATATTTTTTAAAAAGGTTTCTCTAAAGGAATCAGATCCAGATGTTCAAATCATCTTCACGAAAAGAGATATGTCGAAGGTATTTGCTTCAGGATTTTTAATAAATACATTAAATCCCAGTGTGCTTTTATTTTGGCTGCTCAATGCAACTGCAATGGCTAGCTTACATACAGTTACTGAACGAACTATAATTTTTGGAATTAGTCTGATTATAAATATGATTGCTGATACTGCAAAAGTAATGTTGGCAGCACGATACAGTAACAAGCTTAATATCAATACCATCAGCGCAATCAACAGGATTTCAGGAAGCGTTCTTATTTGCTTTGGACTCTTCATTATATATAAGTATGTATTCGCACAACCTTAATAGCAGCAGGTTGCTTCTTGCACTGATTTCATTATTAACAATGATTTCAAGTATGACATATTCACAAGGGTCTGATATCATCACGTTAAAAAAAAGAAATGGAATAACCCAAAAAACCTATTTTGCCGGAAGCCAAATTCACTTTATAGATATGTCAGGGCGGGAGGTTCAGGGTAGCATCAAAAAAATTAATAAAGACAGCATTTATATCAATTTATTTGATACCAGACAACAATATACAATTTGGGGAACCAGTTTCTGGGACACCATTTCAGTTTTTACAGCCCGCTATCACTATAAAGAAATTCGCGAGATCGTTAGACCCTCAAAGGGATTTGAATTTGTAAAAAATGGATTCTTATTTATCATTGGTGGAACAGGATATGCATTTCTGCATGCGTTTAATGCAATTTATTTAAAAGAAAAGTTGGATGGAAAAATACTAGGACTTTCAGGCGCTGCAATATTGACTGGGGTGGTGCTGAAAAAAACACATCGGAATTCAGTGAGGTTGGGAAAACAATATTATCTTCAGTACATCCCCTTAAACTGATAATATTTTGTTCAGACTCATCAAAAAAGCCTTACTCATATTATTTGTATTACAACTTGTATACATCATTCTACTAAGGTTTACGGGGCCTATCATAACCATCACACAAATTTCCGGACTCATCAAAGGAAATGGGTTCAATAGAGAACATGTTTCAATGAATGAAATATCAAAGGAAGCAAAACTGGCTGTTATCGCTTCTGAAGACCAGCTTTTTCCTGATCACAATGGATTTGATTTCAAGAGCATACAAAAAGCCCTAGCGTACAATAAGAAAAAGCCAGGGAGGGTAAGAGGTGCATCTACCATTAGTCAGCAAGTTGCAAAAAATGTTTTTCTATGGCAAGGGAGAAGCTGGTTCAGAAAAGGGCTTGAATTGTATTTCACATTCATGATTGAATTATGCTGGGGGAAGAAAAGGATATTGGAGGTTTACCTGAATGAGGCAGAGATGGGGAAAGGCATATACGGAATAGAAGCTGCTTCGAAAAAATACTTCAAGCATTCCGCAAAAAAAATACGCCGCAATGAAGCGGCTATGATTGCAGCCTGCTTGCCAAATCCAGTAAGATTTAGCGTAAAACCAATGTCTTCATTTGTTGCTAAAAAATATCCTTGGGTGGTCAGACAAATGGGTAACCTTGAATCAGATCCTGATATTCAAAAAATCATTGACTAATATTCGAGTTCGATAGCTTGTAAGCACGGCTGTTAATAGTAGGTTCTGCAAACGAGTTTGTTAATCCCCATCTGATGGTATACTGTTGATCAGGCAAATTTGGCAAACGAAGTTTAAATTTCAGTTGATCATTCCTCCCGTTTATCAAATAGGGCGTTTCAACCAACGTGGGTTTCGATTTGTTAAGGGGGTTTATCATTAAGACAATCTTACTATTAGTCTTTGGCGCAAATTCAAGATAAGACATAGGATATTCAATTTTAAGCGTACACTTCACTAGATTATTTTTTTCAACGATAAGTGAAGCACCGATAATAGCTACTTGTGAGTTTGAATGAAAGGAGTCAATTTTAATGAACGAATGGTTCATCCTTGGCGTAGTAAAAGTCTGAGGCATAAAATCAGCTTGCTCACTTCCAATCAACACAATTTTTTTCTGCTGAAGCCAATGTTCTATTGGCCAAAAATTGTATCCATTTCTTCTATAGCGAAATGTGTTGAGTGAAAAAGAAGTATCACCACTATAGAACCAGTATTTGGATGCACGTTGGTATGAATTGGTGAAAACCACAGGCAAGCCTGCAGCTTGTCTTTTAATTTCTGCAGCCCAGGTTTTATTTTGATGAAACTCGTCTTTCGGAATTGATTTCACGGGATAGAAATCAACGACCATAAAGATCCTAATGACAAGTGCGATTGCAAGAGTAAAGGGAGTGATCCAATAAAGCCATCTTGCTTTTATTTTGTCGTACGACAAATAATGATAAGAGAGAGATACCAAGGGCACAAGGATTGGTATTGTCCAATTCAATTCGGTTCGGGTGAAAAAAGAACTAAGAAAAAACAAGGCATAAAATCCAATGATAGAAAAGTACATTGCTCTATCAACGTCTGTGAATGGTTTGTTTTTTAGAGCTGACCAAATGATGAGCCAACCAGCAAGTGGACCAGCCACCAAAAGTTGTCCCAATATAAAATCGGTGGTGAAATTTAAACGATACGGTGGTGAAACCCTTTCAAAAAGCTGATACTGAATTGATGGATACCCATGGTTGAACTGCCAAATAAAGTGAGGAATCAGTAGTATCATCGAAAATAGGGCTACTAGATAGGATGAACGTTTGTTAAACAGCTTTAGATTGGAAAGCAAAGTAAAAAAGACAACAAGCAGTCCGTGGTATTTGCTATAAATAAGCAGTGCAATAATAACAGCCAACAATAAAATCTGAACTAAACCAGCAGACTGAATTAACCTTTTGTAAGCTAGAAAAAACAAGACTGTAAAAAAGAAAAGTGGGATATCTGGAACAGCCAGTATTCCACCAAGCTGCAGAATCAATATGTTCAAAATGATGCAATAAAAAAGTAGTTTGTTTTTAGGGTCTACTAATTTTTCTAGTAGGTAAATGGAAAAGGTAGTTAGTAGTACCGGAAAAATTCTTACACCAATTTCGGATGGTAAAAAAATTGTGCCCAAGCGGATCAATAAGGCAATCATTGGAGGATGATCAAAATAGCCCCAATCAAGGAACCGAGAACAAACCCAATAATATGCTTCATCATCAAATAATTCTGTATTCCACGCTTGAAGCAAGTTGATAAAAACCCAAGATAAGTAAAACAGAATACCGTATGCGTTTGGAGATGAAAGCAATTGCTTTGATAATTTGGATAAACCCAACTTTTGCATAGCCATTAAATTGACTTTTGCATTAAAAGAAAACAGTGAACCGTTTTAAGATAGTTGGATTTGAGCCCTGACTTCATAATGGCATTTTTTAAATTTTCACTTATGCAAGAAGTGAATTTTTTATCCATTCAATTGCACCGTTTGTCCTGGAAGGGTCGGAACCACTCACTTCATACCATGGTACAGATTGATTGACTAAAATATCCTTGTAACAATGATAAAGTTTATCGCGGGTTTCGAAATCCGGGTATTCACGCAACTCATCCTTAACCCACGGTAGATCAGGCTTACAGAGCAAGTAACCATCATATTCCCGTTCAACAATTTGATTGAGTATCCAAAGGTGACAAGTGCCGAAAACAAACTCAGACCACACCTTCATAACATACATATCGGTATCAATAAATAAGATAGGGTTGACCGTAGAATCTCCTTTAATGATATCAATTGCTTTGTTCTCCAATTCAATCTGCCCCTTTGCTATCAACAAAAGGTCATCAGTAGAATATGCCATACCATGTTTCAAAAGATATTCCCTTGCATATTCTTTGCTGTATCTTGCCGAAAAATGTGAAGCAAGTTTTTCGCACAAAGTGCTCTTCCCCGTGGACTCTGGTCCGATCACGACAAATTTTTTGATCTGTTTAGCCATTTTTGTGTTGATTGGCTTTTTTTCTCCATTCCTGCAAACCTAATATAGCAAGTACGAGCAGGATCAGATAATAAATTGATGTTTTTTCGTAACCCTTTACATAGTATAAAGGTATTGAAGCAATGTTGGTTATAATCCACCAAATCCAGCTGTTCACTTTTTTTCTAGCCATAAGCCACATGCCAGTAAAAGCTGAAGCAGATGCCAATGCGTCTGCCCAAGGTATTGCACCTGGGGCAAAAGCATCTTTTATATAACTTAAACTTAAGAATAGAACAACATAAAGTGAGAGGAAAAAAAGAATCTCATAGATCCATTCTGATGCGGTTGAATTTGTAATATGAAGTATCCGTTCATTTTTATTATCGCGTCGCAGCCAATTATACCAACCATACAAACTCATCACTGTATAATACAAGTTCACCAATGCTTCTCCGTACAAATCGCCCTTGAAACTCAAATAAATATAAAATGTAGTGTTGATCAATCCAGCCGGGAATACCCAGATATTTTCTTTTTTTGAAAACCACACAGATATGATTCCAAAGACAATGGCAATTACCTCTATGATGTCGATGGAATTCATTTAGCGAATAAACGTAGAATAGTTAATAAAAAAATTATGTAATTGCTATCAAAGCATTAAGCCTATGATCAATATTCAGAATTGATTGCTAAATTACGACCGATTATATACTAAATACAAAAAGTTATCAGCAAGATTATAAACTTAACCATTCTCATCACAGGTGCGGCTTCCGGAATTGGAAGACTTTTGGCCATTGAATGTGCAAAAAAGAAAGCATCGCATATCATTATCCTGGATATTAATGAAGCTGCCGCTCATGCTGTTTGCGATGAAATTAAACAACATGGTAGTGATGCTCATTTTTTTCACGTTGATCTGAACTCACATGAATCAATAAGAAAAGCAACAGTTGCTGTGAATGAAGCTTTTAATCATATTGACATCCTAATCAACAATGCTGGCATTGTAGTAGGAAAATTTTTCCAAGAACACAGTGATGAAGAAATCACCAAAACCATCAATATCAATTTGAATGCTTGCATGCTGGTGACAAAAAATATTCTCCCTGGCATGTTAAAAAATAAAAAAGGCCATATTGTAAATGTAGCCTCATCAGCGGGAATGGCAGCATTTCCAAAGCTATCAGTTTATACTGCCAGCAAATGGGGATTGATCGGTTGGAGCGAAAGCTTGCGGCTGGAATTAGAAGGAGCTTCAACTGGTATTAAGATAACAACGGTTACGCCTTATCTGATAGACACCGGAATGTTTGATGGGGTTAAATCACCAATCATCCCATTGCTAAAACCTGAGCGGGTGGCTCGCGATATTATAAAAGCGATTGAAAAAAATAAGATTTTTTCTAGGCTTCCTTGGTTGGTATACACCATTCCTTTTTTCAAAGGCATTTTACCCCAACGGTGGTTCGACTTTGTTGTTGGAAAAGTATTTAGAATTTATGGCGCAATGGACACGTTCAAGGGAAGACAATAAACTATTTAACAAAAGCAGCTAATTGCCGATGGGCATGACTTATAAAGAGTGCTTAGTCCTGGAAATCTTATTCGGCTTCTGCAACCACTTCAGTCACTTCCGGTATCATGCGTTTCATCATTCCTTCAATACCAGATTTTAATGTGATCATGGAAGACGGGCATCCGCTGCAGCTACCTTGAAGCATCAGTGTAACAACACCCTCTTCAAATTTTTTGAATTGAATGGCACCGCCGTCCATTTCAACAGCAGGCTTCACATAGTTTTCGAGCAATTCCTTGATCCTTTTAACCACATCACCATCTTCAGACAAAACGATGTTTCCATCACCTGATGCAGAAGCAGGCACTTCATCTTCATTAATTACTTGTTTGCTAT
>CANJEF010000035.1 GCA_947472965.1 Sphingobacteriales bacterium | reverse complement strand
GAACTGATCAGAAGAATCAAGAGGGCAGAAATTGCAAATTTGAAAATAGCGATTTTTAAACCTTCTGTAGATATCAGGTATCATGAAAATAAAATTGTTTCACACAACGAAAATATACTTGATGCAAAACCAGTGAGCGATCCTAAAACAATACTTGATTTTGTAGAAGGAATCGATGTGGTAGGCATTGATGAGGCACAATTTTTTAGTGAAGATATCATTGGTGTTTGTGAATCACTGGCGCTGATGGGTAAAAGGGTTATTCTTGCAGGACTTGACATGGACTATCTAGGAAAACCTTTTGGCCCTATGCCAAATTTATTGGCAACAGCAAATTATGTTACCAAGCTACATGCTGTTTGTATTAAATGTGGTGGAATTGCCAGCTATTCTTTTCGGATAAGTGATGAAAGCCAACAGGTTGTTTTGGGAGAAAAAAAACATTACGAAGCGCGTTGTAGAAGTTGCTACAAACCATAAATTATATTCAATTGGAATCTAGAAATCAATTTAAAGCATTGCTGAAAAAGGAAATTCTTCTTGAATTCCGTCAACAGCATTCTTTTTTTGGCATCCTACTCTACATAGCTTCAACTGTTTTTGTATTGTATTTAACGATGGGGGATATAGAGTCTGAAACCTGGAATGCATTGTTTTGGATGACCCAGCTATTCATCTGTATCAATGCCGTGGCAAAAAGTTTTCTTCAGGAGGCAAAAGGCAGAATGCTTTACTACTATTCCACTACCAGTCCAGTTACTTTTATCCTTTCCAAGATTGTATACAATGGCATGCTTATGATAGCCATGAATGTCATCAACCTGCTGCTGTATACTGCATTCCTTGGAAACCCAACATCATCTTTTTGGCAATTCCTTGAAATAAGTCTTATTGGCTCGATTGGATTAAGCCTTGTGTTCACTCTTTTAGCAGCAATAGCATCCAAAGCCATGCAACAGGCATCACTGATGGCAATACTTGGGTTCCCCATCATTATTCCACAACTCTTATTGCTTGTCAGGCTGTCTAAAACAGCGTTCTCCGAAATCTTTCGTGACGGAGTACCGATGCAAGTAATATTGCTTTTAATAGCATTGGATATTTCAGTGGTGATCCTTGCCATGATTTTGTATCCATTTTTATGGAAAGATTAGTGGAAGGCACTAATTTCGCTTTTATTGCTTCTGTGTCTGACTTACTTGAAACAATCAATTAAAAAGAGAGAATGAAAATTTCGTGGTGGAAAATAGCATCTATTGTTTTACTCGCCTATGCAGTGATTGGAGGCTTTCTATTGCCGGTGCCACAACTTTCACAACTTGGTGAAACCATTCGCAACCTCTATTTCCACGTATGCATGTGGTTCTCGATGATGATCCTTTTCACCTTCTCTGTAGCATACAGCATTAAATACCTTAGAACTTCTTCATATCAATTTGACATCAAGGCAAAAGCATACGCGGATGTGGGAACATTCATGGGGATTCTTGGTTATTCAACAGGAGCCATCTGGGCAAGCTATACTTGGGCCGATCCAAACAACCCTGCATATGCCTCATTCGGTTCAATCATGCGTGAACCAAAACTTATTGGAGCAGCCATGGCATTGCTGATTTATGGAGCCTACTTTGTTTTAAGAAGTTCCATCATAGACATAGACCAGCGTGCAAGAGTTAGTGCAGTTTTCAACATCTTTTCCTATGCAATGCTCTTCCCTTCCATTTGGATTATCCCCAGGCTTTTACCAAGCCTGCATCCAGGACAAGAAGGCAATCCAGCACTAAACTTCAACGACATTGACTCAAGAATGAGGATGGTTTTTTATCCCGCAGTAATCGGATGGACTTTACTTGGGGCATGGATAACAAACATCAAAATCAGAACAGAAATGATTCGTGAAAAGAACATTTTATAAAATGAAAACAACTTCAACATTTTTTTTGCTTCTGCTTTCAGCAAGTAAACTATGCGCACAAACTACAAATATGGAAAATGAAACAATGGCATCCATGATGCGAAGCAATGGAAAAATATATGTGGTGGTAGCAGTTGTTACAACCATTCTAATTGGACTCATCGCCTACATGTTTAGGGTTGAGAAAAAAATCAGTACGCTCGAAAAAGAATTGAAAAAAGATTAACCGCTCAACACCAATAAAAAACCCTTGCCATGAACCCAGAATACAGTTTTTTTGATGCCGTGTGTAAAAGTTTTGACAAAGCTGCAGCTTTCACACAATTTGATTCAGGAATACTGGAACAGATAAAGCAATGCAATAGCGTATTACGACTTCATTTTCCAGTTAAAATCGGAGACAAGGTTGAAGTAATAAAAGCGTATCGGGTGCAGCATTCCCACCACAAGCGTCCATGCAAAGGAGGTATTCGATTCAGTGAAATGGTGAATCTGGATGAGGTAATGGCATTGGCCGCGCTGATGACATATAAATGCGCCATAGTCAATGTTCCATTTGGTGGTGCAAAAGGTGGAATTTCAATCAACCCCAAAAATTATAGTACCTACGACCTGGAGCGGATTACCAGGAGATACACGAGTGAACTGATCAAAAAGAAATTTATTGGTCCTGGTGAAGATGTACCTGCACCCGACTACGGAACTGGCGAGCGGGAAATGTCGTGGATTTTGGATACCTACATGGCCATGCATCCGGGTGAAGTAGAAGCATTGGGTTGTGTTACAGGAAAGCCCATCACCCAAGGCGGAGTTCGTGGAAGAAAAGAGGCAACAGGATTGGGTGTTTTTTATGGTATAAGACAAGTATGCAACGATGTTGATGTGATGAAAAAGTTGGGGATCCAAACTGGAATTGAAGGAAAGAAAATAATCGTTCAGGGATTGGGTAATGTAGGATACCATTCCGCAAAGTTTTTTCAAGAGGGAGGAGCACTTGTTGTTGGATTGGCCGAATATGAAGGGGCTATTTACAATGAAAAAGGACTTGACGTTGAAGCAGTTGTTCAACACAGAAAAACGACTGGCTCTATTTTAAATTTTCCTGGTGCAACAAATTTCTCAAAGTCATCAGATGCATTGGAAGCCCCATGCGATATCCTTGTACCGGCTGCTCTCGAAAATGTTATCAATGCAGATAATGCGGATAAAATCAAGGCGAAAATAGTTGGAGAGGCCGCAAACGGACCACTCACCCCTGAGGCAGATGAAATTCTGGTGAATAAAGGCGTGTTGGTGGTACCTGATATGTATTTAAATGCAGGTGGTGTTACAGTGTCTTATTTCGAATGGTTAAAAAACCTAAGCCACGTTTCCTATGGCAGGGTTGAAAAAAGATTCATGGAAAACCAAAACGCCAATATTCTTTCACAAATTGAAAGTATGACGGGAAATAAGGTATCTGATACCCAGCGTAGTTTGTTGGTGCATGGTCCAGACGAAATAGATTTGGTAAGAAGTGGTCTTGAAGATACCATGATCAAAGCAACAAATGAGATTTTGGAATGCTGGAAAAACAATCCGGAAATAAAGGACATGCGAACGGCTTCATTTGTAGTTGCCATCAACAAAGTTGGAACGAGTTATATGGAACTCGGAATCTTCCCTTAATCGAAATTTGAGAGTTATTGAAATGGTGGGAATTGATCCAACCAATGATTTTCGGTTTGATTTATATCAGCAACATAACACTGGTCACCGTTGGTAATTAAAATATATTTCACAGGAATTCCACGGTGGTAATTGAGGACTTGGGTTAGCACCAACCCATTCAATTCCACACCTTGTGCCTTCACTTCTGCCAACATCCAGGGCAAATGGTTTCGGTCATAAATCAACACATCACATCGCTTGGAAAGTGAATCGGTTTTTAGCGATTGCTCAACAGCAATAAAGGCTGAAGGAATATGTTTTGTTTTGATGAACCAATTGATGAGGTTTTGTCTTACCCATTCTTCAGGTTGAAGAATGATCCAGATAGACCTGATGGGATCAAATACCTGAAGACTTTCTCCAACCTTTCGGGTGCTAAAGTCGGGGGTAGGAAATTCCATTTTGATCATGGATGCAAAGTAATCAGTAATTTTAATGTAAGGAGAATCAAAATAAATGACCACTAAAGAAGAAATCGTAAAGAATTGGCTGCCTCGTTATACAGGGATGACATTGGATATGTTCGGCAAATACATCCTGTTAACCAATTTCAGCAAATACGTGGAAGTTTTTGCCGAATGGAACAAGGTAGAAATTCATGGAAAAGACAAACCCATGCAATGTGCAACATGGGATGGTATCACGATGATTAACTTCGGAATGGGAAGTCCATCTGCCGCAACAATAATGGATCTCTTATCGGCCATTGAACCCCATGCAGTATTGTTCTTGGGAAAATGCGGAGGATTAAAGAAGCGCAATAAACTTGGCGATCTAATATTGCCAATTGCAGCTATTCGTGGAGAAGGAACATCCAATGATTATTTCCCTCCGGAAGTCCCAGCATTGCCAGCCTTTGCACTGCAAAAAGCCATTTCAACAACCATCAGGGATTTAGGCGTCGATTATTGGACGGGTACTGTATATACAACCAACAGGAGGGTTTGGGAACATGATCTTGAATTCAAGGCATATTTACAAAAAATAAGAGCCTATGCAATTGATATGGAAACAGCAACCATATTTTCTGTTGGCTTTTCAAATAAAATTCCAACTGGAGCAATTCTTTTGGTGAGTGATCAACCAATGATTCCAGAAGGTGTCAAAACGGAAGAAAGTGATAAAAATATTACCAGCAAATATGTTGAAACGCATATTAAAGTAGGAATTGAATCACTCAAACAATTAATAAATAATGGATTGACTGTCAGGCATTTACGTTTCTAAAATCAAACATATTTATTTCACTAAATATCCTCTTAAAGGAGCAGTGGTGTGAAACCGTAAATTTTCGCTAAATTTGCAGCTCTAAATGCCAAAAACAAATCTGGTACCGTAAGATCAGATTTAGTAGATGTGATTTTTTAAGAATCAGGGATTTGTTTTCAGGCAACAAAAAAAAGAAAACATGAAACTATCCCAATTCAGATTTGACTTCCCCCTCAATTTAATTGCACAAACACCAACAAAAAGAAGGGAAGATTCCAGGCTCATGGTTGTCCATAAGGATACTGGATTAATTGAAAACAAATTATTTAAGGATGTTCTTGATTATTTCGAGGAGAAAGATGTTTTTGTAGTGAACAATACAAAGGTTTTTCCGGCCAGGATGTATGGAAGAAAAGAAAAAACGGGTGCAAAGATTGAAGTTTTTTTATTACGTGAACTCAATAAGCAAAATAGATTATGGGATGTAATTGTTGATCCCGCAAGAAAAATTCGTGTTGGTAACAAACTTTATTTTGGGGATACAGATGAACTTATTGCGGAAGTAATTGACAATACAACTTCACGAGGAAGAACAATTCGTTTTCTTTTTGAAGGCACAGATGAAGAATTCAAAGCCATACTCAATTCAATGGGTGAAACCCCTCTCCCAAAATATATTAAACGTAAGCCAGATGAATTTGACAGGGAAAGATACCAAACGGTGTTCGCAAAACATGAGGGTGCTGTTGCAGCACCAACTGCTGGCTTGCACTTTTCAGTTGAATTGATTAAAAGACTCGAGATTCAGGGAATTCGTTTTGCAGAGATTACACTACATACAGGTCTAGGTACATTCAGAACTATTGAGGTTGAAGACCTGAGCAAACATAAAATGGAAGCAGAGTATTATAAAGTTGATGAAAATGCTTGTAGAATAGTAAACAAAGCAAAAAGTGAAGGTCATAGAATATGTTCAGTAGGAACTACCACCATGCGTGGACTTGAAAGTACGTTTACTGCCGATAAACTTTTAAAACCGTCTGAGGGTTGGACAAATATATTCATTCATCCTCCACATGAATTTTCGATATGTGATTCATTGATCACCAATTTCCACTTGCCTAAAACAAGTCTGTTGATTATGGCATGTTCATTTGCAGGATATGAACTCACTATGGAGGCCTACAAAAAAGCGATTAAGGACAAATACCGCTTTTTCAGCTATGGTGATGCGATGCTGATTATCTGATGACAGGCATTGTGCACCATTAATCAAGACCGAAAATGTCTTTGTTCAACAATCTAAGCGTTTCGTTCTTGACTTCTGTTGGCACAAGGATAGAAACGTTGTGGTTACTTCCGCCATAACTGATCATATCTATTTCCAGCTCAGAGAGTGCATTGAATAATTTTCCTAGCAGCCATTTATCGTGGGTGAGATTATTCCCAACCAATGAAACAATAGTCCGATTTCGGATTATCTCTAGTTCCCCAAGGGGGGACAACTCCTTTGCGATTTCATCTAGATACATCGTATTATCGATTGTAACAGATACTGCAACTTCTGAGGTTGTAATCATATCGATAGAAGTCTTGTATTTCTCAAACACCTCAAAAATCTTTCTAAGAAATCCATATGCAAGAAACATTCGACTGCTCTTAATCTTAATCATCACAATACCATCTTTAGCTGCAACAGCTTTTACTCCGTCAGATTCCGCATTTTTTAATATTATAGTACCCCTGGCATCAGGTTGCATTGTATTCAACAATTTAACTGGGATATTAAACTGTTGTGCAGGCCATATAGACGCGGGGTGAAGAATTTTTGCCCCGAAATAGGCAAGTTCAGCAGCCTCGTCAAAACTAAGGTGTTCAATAGCCTTCGTGGTTTTTACTACTCGAGGATCATTGTTATGCATGCCATCAATATCTGTCCATATTTCACACACAGATGCGTTGACTGCGGCTGCAATCAATGACGCAGAATAATCACTTCCCCCACGCTTTAGATTATCGACCTCCCCCTTTGCATTTCTGCAGATGTATCCTTGCGTAATAAAAAGTTTTTTATTCTGGTGTTGAGACAGCACCTTAGAAATTTTTTCGCGAATTGAAATCACTTGTGGTTCATCATTTGAGTCAATCACCATAAAATCAAGGGCAGGCAGAAATAAATGATCAACGCTATTTTCCTCAAGAAAAAGACAAAATAATTTTGTGCTCAGCAACTCCCCTTGTGCCAATATATCCTTATTCAACGCATCATTAAACGATATCTTCAAAATGATATACAGAAATTCAAAGTGTTCTTCAATCACTTTCAACCCTTTTTTATTTGTGGTGTCTGATTTCAGAAGTAAGTTCACAAAATCCACGTAGTGAGTTGATAGCTTGTCGATCAATTCCTTTGCATGTTGTTTATTTGATGAAGCCATCGCATCTCCGATGGCAACCAATGAATTCGTAGTGCCACTCAGTGCACTCAATACCACAATTTTAGGTTCATCATCCTTGGTAATGAGTTCCATTACTTGTGCCATTCTCTCAGGTTTACCAACCGAGGTTCCTCCAAATTTCATTATTTTCATACACTTACATTTAATTGCGAGGCGCAAAGTTAGAACTTGATCTTGAATTTTTCAGCGGTAGCCCTAATATCCTCCCAAACCATTTCCAGCAATGGAATACCTTCCTTGGTTCGTTTTTCCTGCATTTCAAATTCAGGTTCCCCCGGAATTAATACCCGCTGTTGAGCTGAAATTGGTTGGGCGGCTTTAAATCGGCGAATCCATAAATCCATATCCTTTTTGAACGCTTCTCCAGTCCTAAACGCATCAATCCGCATTGCTCCAAAAAAATGCCCAATCCCTTCCCCTGGCTGGTTTTCAGGCATTGGAACATACGCAGGAAATGGCGGGACCCAGGGCCCAAAATTTGCTCCACTTAATACACCAGAAAAAAGATCAACAATTGAACCAAGTGCATATCCTTTGTGACTGCCATGTTCACGATCACCTCCCAACGGAAGCAATGCCCCTCCGGTTTTGAGTGCATGCGGGTCAAGTGTAGAATTACCATCTACGTCCTGTATCCACCCCTCCGGAGCATCCTGACTCTTCCGCTGAAGAATCTCCAGCTTGCCATTGGCGGCAGTTGTAGTGGCCAAATCTGCCACGAAGGGGTTTTCCTCGCCAGCGGGTACAACGACGCATATAGGGTTGGTACCCAACATGCGTTCTTTTGAAAAAGTAGGTGCAACGAGTGCACTCGCATTTGTCATGGCAATGCCAATCATATCCTTCTCAAGAGCCATCATTGCATGTGCTGCAGCAATACCAAAATGGTTGCTATTCTTCACTGCAACCCATCCTGTTCCAACATTTGAGGCTTTTTCGATTGCCACCTTCATAGCAAATGGACCAACTACCAAGCCCAGCCCGCCACCACCATCTACAACACCCGTAGAAGGCGTTTCGTGTACTAACTTTATTGAAGGTGTTGCATTAATTCTTTTGGCTTCCCACAACCTAACGTATCCAGATAGCCTTGCTACTCCATGTGAATCGATGCCCCGTAAGTCAGCAGAAATAAGTGAGTGGGCCCCAATTTTTGCATCTTCGATTGGACAGCCCATAGCTAGGAAAACCTGACAAACCAATTCGTAAAGTACATTATGATCAACAATCTTATACATAAAGCAAAAATAAATGTATTGGTTGACACTGATACAGAAGCAAGATTTTTTAATAGAAATGCAGATTACACTGAAAACAAAGTGGAAAACTCCCCTACTAAAACTGTCCTTTGAACCTTTATTTGCCCCTAACTTGAGTGAAATTGCATTTTAAAATATATACACATGTTAAAACTTCAAGTTATCGGCCATTTAGGCAAGGACTGCACAACAAACGTTGTGAATGGGAAAAATGTCATCAATTTCAGTGTAGCCCATTCAGAAAAGTACAAGGATTCTTCAGGTGTTCAAAAAGACAAGACCTTATGGGTTGAGTGTGCTTATTGGACGGAGAGAACGGCCATCGCACCATACCTTAAAAAAGGTCAACTGGTTTATTGTGAAGGCACGCCAGACATCAGAACCTATACAAAGAATGATGGCACCAGTGGTACTTCCTTGACATTACGCGTATTGAGTGTGCAATTGTTGGGAGGCGGATCAAGAACTGAAGGTAGCGAGACTGACTCATCTGCTGAAAATTTGTCAACAGTTAGCAGCGGGACAGACGATTTGCCATTTTGAGCATCAATAAATGTAAATTGGCCTAATCATCTGAGATGATGGACTTGAGCAATTTAGCCAGGTCCATCACTTCTCTTTTATGGTCAATCCTATTTGCCATTACTGGATTGATTAACATCATTGTTAAATAACTATCATCAATCATGTTTGAGATTATGGATATACCCTTGCTGTTTAGTCCAGACTCAATCAAAATATTTTCTTCCCCATTTTTAAGATCTTCGGTAATATCTGCTAAATCATCCAAT
>CANJEF010000034.1 GCA_947472965.1 Sphingobacteriales bacterium | reverse complement strand
AATTGTTCAGGAAAACGGGTGGGGTCGGAAGCAGCTAAAAAGGCTTCCCTTGCAATCACAGCCGAACCAGAATGGTGGCCATGACCTGCACGACTGTCTTCCGGAAACCGTGTAATAATAATATCAGGCCTGAAATTCCGTATAACCCACACGGCATCTGCAAGTATTTTTTCCTTATCCCACATCTTCAAGGCCTCATCGGTACTTTTTGAATAACCAAAATCAAATGCCCTGGAAAAAAACTGCTCAGCACCATCAACCCTTCTCGCGGCAAGTAATTCCTGGGTGCGAATCAACCCCAGGTCTGTACCCTGCTCATTACCTATCAGGTTTTGCCCACCATCACCCCTTGTCATGGCCATGTATCCGGTTTTGAATTGCCTGTCTTTTGCCATATATGCCAACAACCTTGTGTTCTCATCATCAGGATGTGCAGCCATATACAACACAGAGCCAAGCACATTCAATTTTTTCATGGCATGGAGTAACTCACCGCTGCTCATCTGCACTGGCTTTTGTGATTTTGCATCAATGGAGGTTAACAATGAAAGCATGCAAAAAGAACAAGCGGCAAGTAGTGAAAATCTGGAATACCTTTTCATCTTTTTATGGATTGGTTGGGTTTATGAATTAATTCATTCAATCTTGGTCTGGCCCATACGCCAAGATTCCAATAAATGTAAAGAAATGGGTTGAAACTTGCCTCAAGATTGGCGAATAGTTTTTAAAATCATTTCTATCTTTACTGCATGAATAAATCATCCTCAACCGGATTCATTTTCACAACAGTAGCGATGTTGTTGATGCAGTTTGCAGAACTGCATGCCCAAGTGAAAAACAGCAATTTCAATCCTTTCCAATATACAATAGAAAAAAAAGCCATTGGGAAAAGTGGGGCTGTATCATCTGCCCATCCGTTGGCGAGCATAGCTGGACTTGATATACTGAAAAAAGGTGGAAATGCATTTGATGCGGCCATTGCCACACAACTGGCACTTGCGGTGGTTTACCCCAATGCCGGAAACATTGGAGGTGGTGGCTTCTTGGTGGCCTTTACAAAAGACAAGCAATCGCTGTCAATCGACTACAGGGAAAAAGCACCTGCAGGAGCAACAAAAGATATGTACCTCGACAGTGCCGGCAATCCTATGCTGAACCTCAGCCAACACGGGCATTTGGCAAGTGGAGTACCCGGATCCGTTGCTGGTTTCTTTGCTACACACAAATATGGAAAACTTGATTTCAAAGAGATAATCCAACCTGCTATCGAACTTGCAGAAAAAGGGTTCGTTATAACCAAAGCAGAAGCCCAATCATTCAATAACACCAGGGCTTCATTTGTGAAATACAATTCAATCATGCCCGTTTTTGTGTCACGACAAAACTGGAAGGAAGGCGATACATTGATACAGTTGGATTTGGCAAAAACACTCAAATTGATCAGGGATCAAGGAATGAAGGGATTCTATGAAGGTGAAAATGCAAAGCTGATTGTTGAAGAAATGAAAAGAGGGAATGGACTGATTTCGGAAGAAGACCTAAAAAATTACAAGGCGGTTGAACGTAGCGCATTGGAGTTTGATTACAAGGGTTATATCATTATTGGAATGCCCATGCCAAGCAGCGGAGGTCTGCTCACAAAGCAAATGCTTAAAATGATTGAAAACAGAAACATCGCAGAAATGGGATTTCTATCGCCTGCTGCAGTTCAGCTAATGATTGAAGTGGAACGAAGAGCATATGCAGACAGGGCTGAATTTATGGGAGACCAGGATTTTGTGAAGGTGCCTGTGAACACCCTTGGAAGCGATGCGTATTTAGCAGAAAGAATGAAAAGTTTTATCCCCGGCAAAGCCACCCCAAGCACTGAAATAAAACCTGGCAATATTTCACCGGAAAGTGAGGAAACCACGCACCTTTCAGTGGCAGACGCAGACGGAAATGCGGTATCAGTGACAACCACATTAAATGGAGGATACGGATCAAAAACAGTTGTGGGTGGAGCCGGTTTTCTGCTGAATAATGAAATGGATGACTTCAGCGTAAAACCTGGAGTACCAAATATGTTTGGTGCCATTGGAAAAGAAGCCAATGCCATTGCCCCAGGTAAAAGAATGCTAAGCTCTATGACGCCAACAATTGTACTAAAAGAAAACAAGCCCTTCCTGGTTATTGGCACACCGGGTGGAACTACTATTCCAACATCCGTATTCCAAACAATTGTGAACGTGATTGACTTCAACCAATCATTGTCTGATGCAGTGGATAACCCAAAATTTCACCACCAGTGGCTCCCAGACCAGGTAATGGTGGAAAATAGCTTCCCTGTGAATACGGCAGATTCACTCAAGAAAATGGGTTATAACATTACAAACAGGGGACAAATTGGAAGAACAGAAGTCATCAGAATTGATTGGCGCAAAAACAAAATTATACAGATTGAGGCGGTGGCGGATAAGCGGGGAGATGACCACGCAACGGCATATTGATTTTACTAAAATTGTTTTAATGCAAAGAAGCGTTAATTAATAAAGGTAAAAGCCCAACTCAATCGATAAAAGTTAATTTTACACCAAAATTCTATCCTGAAAAAACTCAGCCAAATAATAAAATATTTTTTTCTCGGTCTTGCTGCAATACTAATTGCATTATGGCTGGTTGTTCATTTGCCATATGTTCAAAATAAATTGGTTGACTTCACTACTAAAAAAATACAGGGTATAACAGGAACAGAAATCTCCATCAACTCAGTAGATTTTTCATTGTTCAATAAATTTATCCTTAATGATGTGTTGGTCAGAGACAAAAGAAAAGATACCCTTCTTTTTTTAGGTTCTGCAAAACTGCGAATCACCGATTGGTTTTTTTTGAAAGACAGCATCACCATTCGCTACTTTGGAATTGAAAATGGATTGGTACAAATAAACCGTACCGATTCAACTTGGAATTACCAATACCTTGTTGACGCCTTCACGAGTCCGCAGCCAACAAATGGAGGCAATCCAACGATAAGACTAAATTTAGAGAAATTCGAAATCGATCAACTTCGTTTTTCCCAAAAGGATGGCTGGAGAGGCGAAGACATGCAACTTGTTTTGGGGGAATTAAAACTTTCAGCCAAAGAAATTGACCTGAAAAAGAAAAGCCTTCATGTAGAGGATGTTTATATAAAGAATCCTTTGTTTGAAATATTTCAATATGATGGAAAACGGCCGGCATACCTAATGCCAAAATCAGACCCTCATGCAAAATGGAACCCCAATAATTGGGATATCCGTGCCAATAAAATAATAATCGCTAACGGTGAATTTGCTTCGAATGTTCAAACAATCAGAAAGCCATATACTTATTTTGATGGTGAACACATGCGGTTTAAAAATATTGAAGGCGAGCTCTCAACAATACAATTTCTCCAGGACACTTTATCCGCAAATATCAAACTACAAACAATTGAAAGAAGTGGATTTAAAGTAAATGCATTAACTGCTAAATGGAGCATGCATCCAAAGCGGATGACATTTGAAAACCTTCAAATAAAAACGCCCTTCAGTACAATAGGCAATTCTTTTTCCATGGGGTATAATAGCTTCACTGATGATATGCAATATTTCATCAGCAGGGTAAACCTGGGAGGCTCACTAAAAAACGCAAAAGTTAACTTCAAGGATATAGCATTTTTTGCACCGGAAGTGAAATCCATTGAAGACCTCGAGTTCAACATAACAGGTAACATTAGCGGAACAATAAAAAAGCTTGAAGCCGCAAATTTAAAAGTGAATTATGGCAGCCGCACCTCGCTTTCAGGCAATTTCAAGATGGAAGGACTGCCTGATGCAAACAAATTTAATTACACCCTTGAAAACGCAAAACTAATTACCCACCCAAGTGATGTCTTTCTTTTTTCACCCTATTTAAAAACAATAAAAGGCATAGACCTTTTGGCATTGGGAAACACTTCACTAGCAGGAAGTATTCGGGGAAACACATCAGACCTCGACATCAAGGGAACAATCGCCACCCAGCTCGGAGATATAAGTACTGACTTGAAACTCAAAGATGTTGCCTCAAAATCCATAAAAATGTCTCTGAACGGAAGCTTGATGGGCTTCAATGCCGGAAAACTTATTGCCTTCAATGCGCTCAAAAAAACCACCGGCGACTTTAATGTCAATCTCAATGAAAAAAACATTCTAACCTATTCAATGTCACTGAAATCAACGGTTTTCAATGATTACGAATATCAAAATCTTCTTGCAGAGGGGAGCCTTGAAAAAGGATTGCTAAGAAATATACTTTCAATCAAGGATAAGAATATCATTGCAGAAGCCAATGCTTCAATATCATTAAATGAAAAAATTCCACAAACTGAATTTACTGCAAGTATCAGCTTATCTAACCTGCAAGCACTCAATCTAACAAATTTACCATTGAAATTTGCAGGGAAAACAAAGGGGGAAATTGCAGGTGATAACCTAGAAGACCTGACCGGAGAGCTTCAATTTCAAGACCTTATTTTATACAGAAACGAACAGGCTTATATCATGGACAACATGACTGTGAAAGCCAATAAAAAAGACAATTACCGAACCTTATCCATTGAAGGCAGTGATATTGACGCATCCATACAAGGAAATTTTGACTACGGACTTGTAACCAAAACCTTCAACGATTATTTCAGCAATTATTATCCTATCTATTTCAAAAAAGAAAATAAAGTAAGCAAGGAACAAGATATCTCTTTCAATATTAAGTTCAAGAACACCAACTCCTTTTTGAAAATACTGGACCTTGGAATAAGCGGATTTGATAACAGCAGCATAACCGGTGGTATCAATACGAAGAACAAGCTTTTTAATTTCAAGGCAGACATACCAAGATTCTCTTATAAAAAACTTGAAGTATATGATTACACAATCAATGCTGCGGGCAGTCCAGATAGCCTGATTGTGAAAAGTAAATCCAGCTCACTTACTTTCAATGACAGCCTCTCATTTCCCAGCAATGACATCACACTTCGAATTGCCAAAAACTTTACTGCAGTAGACATAAACACCTTTTCGGAACAATCCACTTATGGAGCGAGGCTGTCGGCAAATATTGCAACATTATCCGATGGGATAAGAATCAATTTCAACCCATCCTCATTGGTATTCAACGAAAAAACCTGGAACATTGACAAAGACGGGGAAGTATTGATTAGTCGGGCAAAATTAAATGCCAATAATTTCAGGTTAAGCAACGGGGATCAGGTAGTATCAATTATTGCCTTTCCTCCTGAAGCAAACAGTCCCCAAAACATCATCCTAACCCTCACAAAAGTAAACCTTGGAGAACTTCTTCCTTTCATATTGAAAGAACCCAAAATCCAAGGCATCACAACGGGTGATTTAACCATTGAAGATCCATTTGATAAGCTGAAGCTTTATTTGAATGCACAAACAGATAAGACAAGATTTGAAAATGATTCGATAGGCATCACGACCATCAATGCTTTTTGGGATAATGCTGAAAAAAAAGCCAGTTATTTCCTGGAGTCTAAAAACCCGGATTACCTCCTAGGACTTCGTGGAAAACTAAACCTTTCAGATAGTAGCAAAGAAGAAATTGATACTGAAATTGATGTCAGCAACATGAAACTAACGATTCTTCAAAAATACCTGGGTGATATTTTCAGTAATTTAGAAGGTGATGCGATTGGAAAGTTGCGAATTCATGGCATGCTCAAAGAACCTGATATAACAGGAGAAGTAAAAGTAAAAAATGGCAAGATAACAGTTGACTATACCCGTTGTACTTACCTGCTAAAAGATCCCGTAATCAAGTTTACACCAGATAAGATTGACTTCGGTTCTATTATTATGAATGACATCTATGGCAATCAGGCCACGTTGAAAGGATATCTTGGGCATCACTTTTTTCGCGATTTTTCATATCAAATCAGTGCAACTTCAAAAAAACTGTTGGTGTTGAACACCAAAAAAGAAAACAACCCCCTTTTTAATGGAAAAGCAATTGCCAAACTTGACTTCAACTTTTCAGGTCCAGAGAATGATATGAGAATGTCAATTAGCGGCAATCCTGTTGATAGTTCACTTATCAACCTATACACTTCAACAAGCAGCAAACAAACTGCAGATGTAGACTATATTGTTTGGAAAACCTATGGCAGAGAGATGACCCGTGAGCTTGGTTCTCTTGCCACCAAATTGACCATAGACCTAGACCTCACAGCTTCTCCGCTACTGCGCATGAATGTAATTTTGGATGAACTTACCGGAGATATTATTTCAGGTATTGGCAATGGAAATCTCAAAATACATACCGGCACTTCTGAGAACCTAACTATTTTAGGAAGGTATAATATTGAAGGAGGAAACTACAATTTCAATTTTCAGGATATTTTTAAAAAGCCCTTCAAGCTCGAAGGTGGTGGCAATAGCTACATCAGCTGGACAGGTGACCCTCTTGATGCAGAAATCAACATTGAGGCCCTTTACCTGGCAGAAAAGGTAAGAATGAGTACCCTTTTTACAGACCCCAGCAGTTCAACGGTGTCTGGTGTTAGTTCAGACGTATTAAGGGAAATTAGCGATGTGGAAGTGAGATGCAATCTTACTGGCACACTCAACAAACCCAATCCTGCTTTTAAAATCATCATACCTCAGAACAGTACAGTCAGAAACAATGCAACCATCGATAGCAAATTGAAAACCATCAACCGCGACCCGCTTGAAGTAAGTAAACAAGCAACCTATCTGATCGTATTCAAAAGTTTCGCACCCCAGGCAGCCATTGTAGCCAGTGACTTAAACAGCGAACTTATCAACACAACCATCTCTGGTGTTATCAACGGCATCCTTTCCAACAGCGTACAAAATTTCTTCTCCAAAGTAATAGGAGCGGATGTGGATGTGAACCTTAATTATTCCAGAACATTGATGAGTGGGGATCTAGGAAATACAGGCACTGGAAACCTACAAAATAACTTTAGGGAAAATGTAAGCCTACAATTCATCAAATCATTACTCAACGATAAATTGGTCATTTCTTTCGGCAGCGATTTCAATTTTTCGTCAGTAGGAAGCAATTCCTTTTCCGGGAATGCCCAATCATTTTTGTTTTTGCCGGATGTAAATGTTGAATATAAAATTACTCCGGATGGCAAATTCCGAACCTCCTTTTTCTACAGAAGCAATTTCGACCTACTCTCCTCCTCCGGCAAGCGCGACAGGACGGGTGGAAATATCTCTTTTAGGACTGAATTCGACCGGTTTTTTGAGAAAAGAAAAAAGACAACACCCATCATTGAAGAATAAAAAAGCCCATATTTTGACCAACTAGGTGTAAAAAAGGGCTTGTTGGCTGAGCTAAAACCCAAAAACTCCAGGATTTCCACTTTTTGAGCAGAAATGATGGAAAAATGTTAAGATTTGTTAACATTAATATGCCGCTTTTAGATAATTAATATTGAACTTCGCAGTCGAGAAAAAAAATATTTATGAGAAAAATCAAATTGTCTCTTCTATTCATCCTTTTTACCGCATTGGGATTGAATGCCCAGGTAACAACGGGTAGCATTTCAGGTTCAATTAAGGACAACCAGGGAAAGGCACTTTCCGGAGCCACCGTACAGGCTGTTCACGAACCTTCAGGAACTAAGTACAAAACAATGTCAACCAACGAAGGCCGATTCAATTTGGCTGGTCTTCGTGTAGGTGGACCATACAAACTGACCGTTTCGTATGTTGGATATAACCAACAGGACATCACGGACATCACCATCCAATTGGGAGACCCAACCAGGATTGATGTTGCTATGGACAATTCCCAAACACAATTACAAGAAGTTGTTGTGGCTGGGGTCCGTAAAGGTGCTCTTATTTCCAAAGACAGAAAAGGTACTTCATCTAACTTCAACAGAAGGATGATCACAACCCTTCCTACCCTTGGAAGAAGTTTCACAGATATTACAAAGTACACTCCCCAAGGAAATGGTACTTCATTTGCAGGGCAAGACAATAGGTTTGTAAATCTTACGATTGATGGATCTATTTTCAATAACTCTTTTGGTCTACAGGCACTTCCAGGAAGCCAAACAAATGCAGCCCCAATATCATTGGATGCGATCGAAGAAATTCAAGTAAACATTTCTCCATATAGCGTTAGAGAAGCAGGATTTACAGGTGGTGGTATCAACGCTGTAACAAGAAGCGGTACCAATACACTGCATGCAAGTGGTTTTTATAACAACAGGAATGAAAACCTTGTTGGAACAAAAGCAGGTCAGGATGGAAAATCTGATGTAGTTACAACAGCATTCGATGTTAAACAATTTGGTGTAAGTGTTGGTGGAGCTATCAAAAAAGATAAGTTATTTTTCTTTGCCAACTATGAGGGCGAAAGAAGAACAGATCCAGGCACAAACTTTGTTGCCAACACCGGATCTAACACAGGAGCCAATGTTACAAGGGTTAAAACAAGTGACTTGGATGCCCTTTCAACTTTTCTGAAATCAAGCTTCGGCTATGAAACAGGTGCTTATGACAACTACTCTTTAAACACACAAAGTGATAAGGCATTGTTGAAGTTCGACTGGAACATCAATGATATTCACAAATTCAGTGTTCGTGGTAATGTATTGAAATCACTTCGTGATGTACCAATGAGTGGATCGGGTGGATTCAATGGTAGAAACGGAAATCTATTTGCACTCAACTACCAGAATTCCAACTACGAAATACACAATGATATCTACTCGTTAATCGGTCAATTGAATAGCCGATTCAGCAACAAGGTTCAAAATGAAATTATTTTTGGATATACTGCTAACAGGGACTATCGTGCTGAAAAATCAATCACCTTCCCTACTGTAGACATCCTTGACGGTGGAAGAAACTACATTGCTTTTGGTTCTGAGCCTTTCACACCAAACAACGTATTGAATACGGATACTTGGCAGTTTTCTGATAACATGAGCATCTATAAAGGAAAGCACACGATTTCATTGGGTGTTAATTTTGAGTCGTTCAAATTCTTCAATCAGTTTACACCAACAGTGAATGGTCAATATGTATTCAACACATTGGCTGATTTCTATACCAGTGCAAATGCCTGGATAGCCAACAACAACATGGCTACCAACCCAGTTGCACTTAGAAGATATGGAAATAGCTATAGTAATTTGGCTGGCGGTATTCTTTGGAATGCTTCAACAAAATCATACAATGCAGGTTTCTATATCCAAGACGATGTTCCACTCAATGATAAATTCAGCATTACCTACGGAACGAGAATTGATGTTCCTTTCTTCGGTTCTACAGGCTTTACAAACACAGAAGTAGATGGATTCAATT
>CANJEF010000033.1 GCA_947472965.1 Sphingobacteriales bacterium | reverse complement strand
CCTTGGAATCTGGCAGTCCGGCTGATTTCATTTAAAAAACGATTTGGTGAACGAAGTGGCTAAAAAGAAATTAAAAAGCCAGCATTTGAGGCTATAACATCAGGAATTAACCTGGTCACTTGTTTTGCCAAATCGCCTTTCACGTTTTTGAAAATCGAGGATGGCCTCATAGAGATTCTCTTTTCTGAAGTCTGGCCACCGGGTATCCGTGAAATAGAGCTCGGCATAAGCCAATTGATAAAGCAGAAAGTTGCTTATCCGATACTCCCCGCTTGTTCTGATCATGAGCTCGGGGTCAGGGAAATTGCTGGTTGAAAGGTACTGTTCGAGGGTATAATGATCGATTTTTTCCGGGTCGATTTGGTGGTTTTTTACATCAATGGCAATCTTTTTCACGGCATTAACCAACTCCCATCTGGAACTATAACTCAATGCCATGATGAGATTGAGCCCTGTATTGGATGCTGTCATGTCAAACGCCTCTTGCAGTGCCTTTTGTGCATAATCAGGTAACATATCGGTTGCACCGATTACATGCAGGCGAATATTGTTTTTTTGAAGGGTTGGAACCTCTTTTCGGATTGTTTCCACCAACAATTCCATTAATCCAGTCACCTCCTGCTCCGGTCTATCCCAGTTCTCAGTTGAAAAGGCATACAAGGTGAGGTATTTCACCCCCAATTCAGCCGCCCCTTCCACAATATTTCGAACGCTTTCTACCCCATGAAAATGCCCATATAGACGATCCTGCCCTTTTTCCTGCGCCCAGCGTCCATTTCCATCCATAATGATAGCGATATGGGAGGGCAGCTTTGTTAGATCAACTTGACTTTTAATGGACATGTTACAAAAATAGTATTTTTTAAAGCGTATGCTCGGTCATTTATTATCAAAAGACAGGCTTAGCGATGACTTTGAGAATGCCTCAAACCCACACGCTACTTCGGGTTAGCGCAACGATAGGATGAAAAAGAAATTGAAAAGGCAAGCTGAGCAAAAACATAATGGTCGTTTTGTTCACTGAAGCCCCGCTGCTTTCCAGCTATCCCAATCCGCGTTCCTGTTACATAAGAACGATCTTGCAGAAGATAAGCCGTTGCATTACTCCCAGATGAACCAGGGGAAAAAGCAGCATCTCCCGCATAGGTTGAACTAACATCATCTAAATAATCAGTTGTTGTGTATCGATAGGATACTTCGAAAGCAACGTTGATATTCCTGTACAAATTATACTTAATGCCCATTCCCAAGGGAAAACAAAAAGCGTATTCTTTATATGGTTTCCGCTCGGGATAAAGAGCGGCTCCCTGCCCCTCAGTTCCCAATGCTCTAAGAAAATATTTTGTGCCTTGCAAATAGGTGTATGGGTCAAATTTAAAAATACCCAGACCAATAGTAGCATACGGTGTAAATGGATAGCTTCTGTCGCCAGGAACAAAACGGAAAAAATTAAAATCCCCCTGAATGGCAGCTTCCAAGATCTTAGATTCGAAGTTCAAATTTCTCCTTCGCTGAAAATCAACTTTGCTGAATTGATCAGCATACCCAACAACAGCATAGTTTCCACCCAAACGCAGGGCCACATAATTTCCAAATTGCTTTCTAACAAAAATCCCCAAGGCAGGCTTGGGATAATCAACAGCAGAACGGTTGTTGATATCGCCAAAATAATGGGCAAATCCAACATTCGTAAATCCAATTGCCCCTTCTTGCACAATAGCTTCTGTTTGGGCAAAAAGGATATTGGTTGAAACCAAAAAAAAGCATAACAGTGAGGGTGCTTTCATCATCAGCTCACAAAAATATTTTTTTTAACATCCCCCCAACGTTAAGAGGATGCGAATTTTAACGTAAAAACAAAGTCGGGCATCAGAGCTTAACGGTTTCGCGTATCGAATCCCCAGGTTAATTTTTCACGAAGCGTTTTGAGAAAATAATTTTCATCCAAACGAATCAAATTGAATGAAAAATCTTCTTTCCGTATTGCTAGCTGCACTTTTGTATTAACCAGCTCTTTCCTTGAATCAAGAGTACAAATGAAATCATTCACCCTTCCCTCCACTTCGAATGATAATACATTGTTGCTTGGAATTACGATTGGTCTGATATTCAGGTTGTGGGGAGCCATGGCGGTTATAACAAGGCTTTCACTATCAGGAAAAACAACTGGTCCATTGCAGCTCAACGAATAGCCCGTTGATCCTGTAGGAGTGGAAACAATCAGTCCGTCAGACCAGAATGTATTGAGAAACTCTCCATTCAAGTAGGTGTGGATCTTAATCATTGGAGAAAATTCCCTTTTGTGAATCGTGAATTCATTTAACGCAAATCGCTGATCACCAAATAATGGAATATCTGCATCCAAATGAATAAGACTTCTCTTGTCCAATACATAAGTTCTGTTCTTCAATGCTTCAACGGCTTCATTGATATGCTCTTTACCAAGACTGGCAAGAAATCCAAGCCTCCCAAAATTGATTCCTAAAACAGGAATTTGCTTGTCTTGCACCAAACAAACAGTATCCAACAAAGTGCCATCTCCCCCCAAACTGATAAGTGCATCAAAAGAGTCATCCAGCTCATCTGCATTGGTAAATGTGTCGGGCTGGCCTGATGCAATAAGATATGTTTCATACTGATCATAAAGATCCTTGTAATAAACTGGGTTGATACTGGCGTTTTCCAAGGCTTCATTCAGATTCAACAAATCGCTATGCTGAATGGACTGACCGCCACGACTATAGATCGCCACTTTCATTGTGAATGTTTTACCGAACGGGTCGGGATGAATAACGAAGGTAGTAAAAAGCTATTTAGGGGAATTGGCATCGGTTTGGGGAGTTAGACGTGGAAACTATTTAGGCCTCTGGCGCATTCTTCTTAAAATAGAGGCAAATGGAAGTTAAACCACAAGATTGACACTTTGGATTGCGTGCCATGCAGGTATATCGTCCGTGCAGAATCAACCAATGATGAGCAAGATGTACCAAATCAGATGGGATCTCTTTAATCAATTGTTTTTCAGTGGCCAAGGGTGTTTTGGCCCCACGGGTGAGTCCTAGGCGGGCTGAAACCCTGAATACATGGGTATCTACTGCCATGTTCGGTTGTTGATCAATCACAGAGGTGATTACATTGGCTGTCTTTCTTCCCACACCCGGAAGCTTCACCAATTCATCAACCGTCATGGGCACTTCTCCACCAAATTCAGCCATTAGCATTTTTGCCATACCAATGAGGTGTTTTGCCTTGTTGTTAGGATAAGAGATGCTCCTGATAAGGTTGAATAAAATATCAAAATCGGCTGCCGCAAGTTCAATTGGACCTGGGAATTGTTCAAAAAGTTTTGGGGTGGTAAGGTTTACTCTTTTATCAGTGCACTGTGCTGATAGAATGACAGCCACTAGCAACTCAAATGGATTGCTATAATAGAGCTCTGTTTCAGCCTCAGGTATGTGCTTTTGGAAATAATCAATTACGGTTGCATAGCGTTCCTTTCGTTTCATGGTGCGGGAAAGAGGGAAAGTTACTATGAATAATTTTATTGGGGATTGATCATGTTAAATGTAGCATAGGTTTTTACCTTCTGCATTACACTTTCTCCTGGGGAATACCCAATGGAGAAGAGCGATTCAGCTGTTTCTTGAAGAGAAAGAAATTCTTGCTTCGCAGATGCGTTGTTGTTGAGGAAGCTGAGAAATTCACTAGCCTCTTCTTCAGTCATTTCGTTGTAAAGAAAGCGAATCATCGTATTGGATATTGGTTCAGTTAAATTCATGGTTCTTCGCTTGGATTTGAATTGAACTTGGCAAAAGCCCTCACCCAATTCACCTTTCAGGCGGTTGATTTAAAATGTTACATCCATAAAACGGGTGGAAGGGCTAAATATTGCGTTGCGGGGATATTATTTTTCTTCGTTTGAAATATAAATATCCTCCCCATTGCGCTTCATCAGATACTGCTCCCTGGCAATTTTCTCCAACCACAGTGGGTTGGTCTTGATGAGCTCCACATCTTTTCTGGTTTTCTGAATCTGATCTTGGTAATACGTTTTTTTTTGTTTGATATCATCCAGCTCATTGCGGTAATCCAGGTACCTGAAGAAATTATTGTGATCGAAAAACAAAATCCACAACAGGAATGAAACTCCGGTCAGAACATATTTGTTTTTAAAAAATTGGATGAATTTGCGAAAATATTTCATGCTGCTATCTTGAAACAAAGTTAGGATATTAAAGTAATAATGGCCCAGTGGGAGCATTAGTAAATCCTTAACCGGATAATACTTTAACAATAGACTTTGAGGATGAAAAACCATATGAGTGCTTAGTCCCCGTAGCATTATGATTGCCTTTCCCGCGCTTATGCCTACCTTGCACCCGAAATGGAAAAGTCGAATTTTGTTGATCAGATACGGGTATTTTGTAAGAGCGGGCACGGTGGAGCTGGAAGTAAACATTTCATGCGTACCAAATTCAATGCACAAGCCGGACCGGATGGAGGTGATGGTGGAAGGGGTGGTCATATCATCTTAAGAGGCAATAAAAACCTTTGGACCTTGCTGCATCTACGTTATTATAAAAATGTGATTGCCGAAGATGGTATGTATGGCAATAAAAATAACATGACCGGCAGGGATGGCAAGGATATCATCATTGAAGTGCCCCTGGGTACAATCGCAAAAGATGATGAAACTGGACTTCTCGATGGAGAGATTTTGGAAGATGGGCAAGAGTTCGTTTGGGTAAAAGGTGGCAGGGGCGGCTTGGGTAACAAGAATTTTGCCACCCCCACAAACCAAGCTCCTGAATATGCCCAGCCCGGTGAAGATGGTTCAGAAGGCTGGAAAGTCCTTGAATTGAAAGTGCTTGCCGATGTGGGATTGGTAGGATTTCCAAATGCCGGTAAATCCACTTTGCTTTCGTCCATAACTGCCGCTAAACCTAAAATTGCAGACTATGCATTTACAACCCTCACCCCTCAGCTGGGTATGGTTGAATACCGAAACGGAAGGTCATTTTGCATTGCAGACCTACCGGGTATCATTGAAGGCGCTGCAGAGGGTCGCGGCTTAGGCCATCGTTTCCTCCGACATATTGAACGAAATCCCGTTTTACTTTTTCTTATACCAGCTGACAGCGACGACCACAAAAAAGAACTCTCCATTCTTTTCAATGAGTTAAAAGAATACAATGCTGAATTGCTCGACAAAAAATTCATCATTGCCGTCAGCAAGTCAGATATGCTTGATGAGGAACTGAAAACAGCCATTGCAAAAGAGCTTCCGAAAAACATTCCGCATCTTTTCATTTCATCAGTCTCCGGAAAAGGGCTACAAGAGTTGAAGGACTTGCTCTGGAAAGAGTTGCAACCAGAATAGCGAATCATTTGTAGTTAGAACTTCAAAAATGTTTGCAGTTTCTGACCAAGCATACTTATTGAACAGCTACAAAGATGTAATTTCATCTTACAAACCAGCAATTGTTAAATAGCATCAACAAAACGCTTCAGCGACTTGCAATTTTCCTGCAGGTATTTTGGGTATTTTTCCCTGGCATACTTTTTCTGCTCATCACCTATTTTTTTTTCAACGATTCACTGCAGGGGAAAGACATCATCATCACTGGGTTACAATCCCGACAAACAGGTTTGCTTTTTGTTGCTGGGCTTTTATTTTGGACAGTAGTCACCTGGTATACGTCAAGATTGATTGCATATAATAACGACAGGTTATTTCATGTAGCAAAAGAAGAGCTTTATCAAACACCAAGGCTTCTAGGCCATCTCTGCTTTACAACAATCATTTGTGCCCTATCCAAAATCAGGTTTAACATTGAAAATAATATAGTATCCGTAATCTTAATTGCTGGAAGCATCTTTCTGTTTTTTGTTGCACATTTTTTATTTGAAAAAATAAAAAATAGGATGAATCGAAATCAACTCAAGCAGTACAGGAAAATAATTTGGGTTGCCTACATTCTTCTGATGGCAACCATGACAATTGTAAATACCATTGAATGTTATATTCTATTACTTCCCTTTCTACAAATCGGTTTTCTCTTTACCGTTGTAACGAGAAGGAAGATCAGTCAAACAAATGTTTCAAGAAATAAACTTCCAGATTATAAACATATCACAAGAGCTAGGGGCCAGTACAGAAAATTTATTGAATGGGTCTTCTACGATAGGGCAAGAATCAATGATCCGCTTAAAAATGACATCTTGGTTCAAACTGAAAAAAATATCTTTTTTCTTTTCTGTTTATTTTCATTGATCTCACTTGGCATTTATATTGCTGCAATTTATTCACTGCCCATCGCAAGAGGCATAACCGCGCTCCCAATCATCTTGCTTTCTTTTGGCATCTTACTTGGTGCAGGAAATATCATAGCCCTTTTTTCCATCAAGCAAAAAATTAATTTTCATTTCCTCTTTATACTCGCATTAATAACTGCGGGCTTTTTGCGGGAACCCCATTATGCGAGTTTAAGAAAGCAATCTGTAAACAATTATGCGATTGCAAAAAGACCCGATCTCAAATCCCACTTTTCGAGTTGGATTCATGAACGCAATCAAATGCTGGAAGATTCCACATTAAAAGAATTCCCTGTATACTTCATACTTGCTGATGGAGGGGCTTCAAGGTCTGCTTATTGGACAGCTTCTGTATTAAGCAAGATTGAGAATGAAACCAAGGGATCTTTTTCCAAAAATATATATTGTCTTTCAGGGGCATCCGGTGGAAGTCTTGGTAACATCACATTCTATGCAACTAAAAAAGAGCTGTTAGAAAATAATACGAAGAATGTGCAGGAATACTTGTCGAACGACTTTCTCAGCTTCCCTCTTGTCAGACTACTTGGGCCGGATCTTATTCTTCCATTAATTCCAAACGCAATCATCAATGACAGGGCTAAAGCATTGGAGAAGTCAATAACGAATGTACCCAGAGGGAAAAATATTGGTGCATTTATGGACAAGAATTTTTCAACCTTAATTGATTCAAATAACTTTCAGCCAAAACAGCCTGTTATTTGTATCAATTGCACAAGAATGCAAGATGGTTCACCTGCTGTAATAAGCAACGTACGACTAAGTTCAGATAGCACCGCAAGCAGGGTAGATATATTAGGACTCTTTCAACCAAAAGAAGACATCTCCATAGCCACTGCAATTGTGTTAGGGGCCCGATTCCCTTATTTCAGTCCGGCTGGCAGAATCAAGGATCAATACTTTGTTGATGGGGGATACTTTGATAACTCAGGTGCGGGTGTTGTGCATGAAATGATTCTCGACTTGAACAAAGTGATAAAGGATACACTTCTGAAAAATCCAAATCATGTATTTAGAAAAATTCGTTTTCATGTTATCCATATTACCAATCAGATTGAAGAAAAAAAAGATTTTACAAAAGTGCATCCAATGATGAATGATTTGGGGGCACCCATAAAAACAATTTTGGGGTCGTATTCTAGTCAGACAGATATCAATAACCTCCGTCTTTCAAAAAATCTGCAAGACATTTACCTGTCTGATAAGTTCTACACCATGATAAACCTCTACAGAAAGTCTTATGAGGAGCTCTATCCAATGAATTGGTCGATTTCTTCGCAGTCACTCGACAAGATGAAGGAAAGGCTGAATCAAAATGCAGAGCTAGATAATTTGATAAGGGAGATCAATAAAAATAATTAATTGTCTTTCCATTTCCACAAATGCAAACAGGCATATGTCCTATAGGGACTCCACTTGGCTGAAATGCGTTGCATCTTACGTTTAAGGTCTTTCTTTGAATCAGACTTTATGTTATACAAACGAACCAATGACTGTTGGATACCAAGATCATCATCAGGAAAAACATCTTCACGTCCCATTGCGAACATGAGCAACATTTCGACCGTCCATTTTCCAACACCTTTTATTTGAGTGAGAAATTCAATGATTTCATCGTCGGTCATGCTATGAAGCAATTCCCAGTTATTTTTCTGTTCTAAATAAAACGTAGCTATATTTTTTATGTACTGTGCTTTTGAATTCGAAAGTCCTACTGACTTCAACGCATCAAGATCTTTTTTTAAAATTTGAATGGCAAGCTCTTCTCTTGTATGAAAAAGCATAAAGAAGCGATCTCTGATAATGGCAGCGACCTTAACAGAAAGCTGTTGTCCGATAATGGAGGCACATAGATAGGAAAAAAGATCTTCCTGTATGGAAAGTACACATGCAGGCTGTGCTGCAATGGCTGCGCCCAATTTACTGTCTTTCTGCAGGTGACTCTTGTAGTTCAAAATGAATCAGATAAATTCCCAGCTTACGTTGCCATTCTTTTCATCTTTAAGCTGTATACCAGCTTCCAGCAATTGATTGCGTATCTTATCAGATGTTGCAAAATCCTTTTTTGCTCTTGCGTCTTTCCGAATATCTGCTATCAATTCAAGTACCGAAGATAATTTTTTGTCATCATGCTTTTGTTCGTCTTTCAATCCAAAAACATCAACCAGGTAAACATTGAATTTTAGTTTCATGAGGCGAAGGGTCTCGATTGACAAGGCATCTGTTTGAAGATGCCCATCTTTTATAGAGTTGATTGTGGGAACCAATTCAAACAATCCGGCAAGTACTTTCGCCGTATTGAGATCATCATTCATATAATCGTCAAGGGAATTGAGAATTTCAAGACAATTTTTTTCAAGTTCAATGTCTTTGGCGCTGCTGTGCTGCAAGGCATCGGTATCAATTCTTTTAAGTTGCATAAATGCATCCCAGATCCTTCTCAACCCTTTTTCAGAAGCCTGTAAAGCCTCATTACCAAAATCCAATGTACTTCTGTAATGCGTTTGCAAAATGAAGAACCGCACCGTCATGGGTGAATATGCCTGCTCAAGAATTTCGTGTTTTCCACTAAACAGTTCACTTAATTTGATTACGTTGTTATAGCTCTTCCCCATCTTTCTTCCGTTGATGGTAATCATGTTGTTGTGTAACCAAAATCTAGCGGGTATCTGGTGATTGCAAACAGCACTTTGTGCTATTTCACATTCGTGGTGAGGAAATTGCAAATCCATTCCGCCGCCGTGAATATCAAATTCTTTTCCAAGGTATTTGCTGCTCATTGCGGAGCATTCAATATGCCATCCCGGGAAGCCCATTCCCCATGGACTTTGCCACTGCATAATATGTTCTGGTGAAGCATTTTTCCATAGGGCAAAATCAACTTTTTGCCTTTTCTCTTCCTGTGAATCAAGTTCACGCGTTGTTTCCAACTGGTCTTCCAAAACCCTTCCACTCAAAATTCCATATTGCATGCCCTTTGCACCAAAATCAACATGGTATTTTTCAACATCAAAATAAACTGAGCCATTCACTTCGTAAGCATATCCATCTGCAATAATTTTTTGAATCATCACAATCTGTTCAACAATATGTCCAGTTGCTGTAGGCTCAATGCTTGGCTCCAGATTATTAAATTCTTTCATAGCCCAATGAAACAGATTGGTATATTTCTGCACCAACTCCATCGGTTCCATTTTTTCAAGAAT
>CANJEF010000032.1 GCA_947472965.1 Sphingobacteriales bacterium | reverse complement strand
CTATCCTTTCGTAAAAACTACGATTGTAGGTACTTCTGAAGTTGATTTCACAAACATTCAAAATTTGGATGGTTTGGTTGAAAATCTTTCAGGCGAAGTAAATAGTGATCTTGCTTCAGGATTTATAAACGAAGCACGTGCAGAAGCTATCAAAGCTGAAATAGCTAAGATCAGCACTGCTAAAACTGCTGTTGAAATTTCTTCTGTTCAATCTACTTTGAAGACTATCAGTCCTAAGTTGAACGGAATTCTTAAAGACTTGGTTGATTACCTAAACGTTCTTCCTCCAAGTTCTGGTATGGCTGGTATCTACGCCATGGTTGATAACTCAATCAATGTTGCAAAAGCTCCTGCTAACGTTAGTCTTGGTTCAGTAGTTGCTCCTACAGTACAAATCACCAGCGATAACCAAGAAGAATTGAACCTTCCATTGAGTGGTAAGGCAATCAATGCAATCAGAAGTTTTCCTGGTAAGGGAGTATTGGTATGGGGTGCGAGAACACTTGATGGTAACAGTCAAGACTGGAGATACATCAGTGTTAGAAGGACGATGACATTCCTTGAGCAGAGCATTAAGTTTGCTGCTGAAGCGTATGTTTTCGAACCAAACAATGCAACAACCTGGTCTACCCTGAAGTCTACTGTACAGAACTTCCTACAAAATCAGTGGCAATCTGGTTTGTTGGCTGGTCAAAGTCCAGATGATGCTTTCAGCGTATCGATTGGTCTTGGTAATACCATGACAGCAAATGATATTTTGGATGGTGTTTTGAAAATGACTGTTAAAGTTGCGATCACAAGACCAGCTGAGTTCATCGTAATCACATTTGAACAACAGCAACAAAAATCATAACCAGAACTTAACCAACGAATTATAAACAAATAAAAATTTTATAAAATGGCAGCACCTACAGCAGGAACAGGCGCGGATCAAGACCAGTTTTGGCCCTTACCCAAATTTTACTTCTCAGTTGATATCGGCGACTTTACAGACCTAGCTTTCCAGGAAGTTTCAGGTTTGGACATCGAAGCTGATGTAATCGAATACCGTCATGGAAACAGTCCAGTGCATTCAGTTATTAAAATGCCAGGTCTATTGAAATACAGTGATATTACCCTTAAGAAAGGTGTATTTACTACTGATAATCGTTTGTACGATTGGCTTTCAAAAATAAGCTTGAATACGTATGAAAGGCTTACTGTTGTCATCAGACTTCTTGATGAAAACACAACACCTCAAATGACATGGACCCTAACAAATGCATGGCCTAAGCAGATCACTTCAACAGATATGAACTCTCAAAGCAGCGAAGCAGCAATTGAAACAATTGTATTCGTTCATGAGGGACTTAAGATCGAAGCTGCCTAATATTTGTCTTCAAAGAAATAGGAGCATTAGTTTTACTAATGCTCCTATTATTTAAATGCATTTGTATTTTGCGTATATCAAATTGATAGCAAAATCCAAATGTTTTTTTTTGAATAAACCACATGATCCCTTTCAGACTTAATCCGCCTGCATCCTATATTTTCAGCGTTGCATTCGCTGAACCAATTAAACTATTTGGTTCCACGAATTCAACACTGTCATCACTTTCACTTGCTGCGGCAAGGGCTGCTGCGATGGCTGCTGCGCTCGTGGCACCATTTTCGGATACGTTCTTTCAGGAGGTAAGTGGCATTTCAGCAGAGATAGAATATGATGAATTGAAGCCCTTGGGTTCCAATGATGAAATTTATTACATACCCTAGTCTGTATCATTTCCTAACCTTGTATTGAAGAGGGGTTTGGCTCCACTGTCATCAGAAATTCTGAACTGGTGTTTGAAAAATGTTAACTCAATGGAAACAAGTGTGGAGGTGAAAAATGTTGTTGTTACACTTATGAGCAGCAATTTCATACCATATATGTCATGGACATTCTATAATGCCATACCTGTTAAATGGGCTGTTAGTGATTTTAATGCAGAAAAATCTGAACTTGCAATTGAAACAATTGAATTGAAGTATTCGAGAATGTCCTACGGCATTTAATAAAATTTGAGACTATGGCAGTTGAAATCAGGGAAATGGTTATTCAGGCCAAAGTAAATGATGTTGCACAAAAAGCAGCTGAAGAACCATCGGGAAAAAAAGCGAGTGCAAGTAGCAGTGAGCAAGTAGTTACGAAATTGAGTTATTCCATCAAGAGGCAAATTATAGAGGATTGTGTAAGTGAAGTCATGGAAAAACTGAATAAAACGAGGCAATTGTAATGAGTGTAACAAATTTAACATTAACTGGGTATTCAAAATTTGCCAATGGGAGTGCGTCCAGCTCGATAGGCTCTTATGAATTGCCGGTCAATCCTGATACATTCGACCTTTCTTATGAAATGAACGGTGACGACAGTGAATCAGAGGAGCAACCGCTCACCGCATCTGGCACTTCTGTAAAGGCAAAGCCCAAAGTATATAATCCAAGAACAATATCTTTTGAATTCATTATTGATAATACTGGGGTCATTCCATTTTCTCCCCCAACAGAATTTTCATCCTTATCAACTGGATCATCAATAGAACCCTCTCTTGAATATTTACGTAAACTAACGATAAAGCCTTCAAGTGAGGCACACCGACCACCTTATGTATTGTTAGAGTGGGGAAGTATTACACTTGCAGGCAGTGCTACTAAATTTGAATTAAACATACTCCGCTTTAATAGGAGCGGTGATCCCATACGTGCTAAAATTAGCATGTCGATTAAAGAAGAAGTTGATGAGGCAGTTATAACCAGGGAATTTCGCAGTCCCGATATCACCCGGATACCAAAAATTAAGGAAGGAGATTCCTTGATCTCCTTATGTGATAAATTTTATGATGACCCGCATTATTTCATTAGAATTGCCGAATACAATAACCTGCCAACTTTCAGGTCGTTAAAACCGGGTACCATGCTAGAATTCCCACCCCTTGAAAAATAACATGCATGGCATCTCCTAATGAATCACTCCAAACAATTGTATCCTCTAAGCTCAAGTTCAATAACACTGAACTTGATTCCGAATTAGAGTATAAGGTAATGCAAATAAGCGTTTGGAATGAGGTTAACAAAATTTGCAAGGCCAAGGTTACCTTGATGGCTGGGAATTCACAAGAAAATATTTTTGAGGAATCAGAATTGGCAAATTTTGCACCGGGGAAAGATGTTGAGATTTCATTGGGCTATAATCAGGTTAACACAGTTGTTTTTAAAGGTATCATCCTAAAACACAAAATTGATATTAGAGAAGGGTATCTGAATTATGGGTCCAGAAGTTTATTGGTTTTGGAATGTGCAGATAAAGCTACTAAAATGACCTTTCAACGTAATTCAGAGATTTACGAAAAGAAGAAAGATAGCGATATCATTTCAACCCTCATAACAACAGCGGGGCTTACAAAAACAATAACTGCAACTACCGTAGTGCATCCTTTCATGTCCCAATACGACATCACCGACTGGGACTTTATGATCAAAAGAGCAAAAGCCAATGGACTCATTGTATTGAATTCACAAAATGAATTAAAGGTTACAGCACCTGCGGTTTCTGGAAGCGCCGCCCTCGAGGTTAAATATGGTGATGACGTGATGAGTTTCAAAGGTGAAATTGATGCTTCCACCCAATTGCAGGCTATTGAAGCACAGAGCTGGGATTTTTTTAAGGAGCTGGATGTGAAACAGAGTGGATCTGAACCTGCAAACCTGGCAAAACCCGGGAATCTTACTGGCAGTACCTTGGGCAAAGTGGTTAATCCTACCAAGCTTGCATTCGGAATAAAAACACCGCTCGATACGGCGGAGGTTAAAGAATTGGCTGATTCTCTTCTTCTGGAATCCAGGTTCAAACGTGTTCGTGGAGAAGTATCTTTTCGGGGAGTTCCATCTGCTGAATTGGGCTCAATTTTAAGTCTTGATGGATTCGGTACCACCTTCAATGGTGATGTGTACGCCTCTTCGGTGGAGCATCATATCAAGGATGGCATCTACACAACTACGGTTGGGTTTGGCTTACCCGAAAACATGTTTGAAAAGGACCTTAAGGATGAGAACAACACATGGATAGAGCCCATCAAGGGTTTGCATATTGGAATTGTGACCAAAATTGATGCTGATCCGGATACCAAGTACCGCATTCAGGTTAAAATACCATCCATAAAAGGAACTGGCCTTGGATTGTGGGCTCCACTGAGCCAATTTTATGCCACAAACGGCGCGGGTAGCTTTTTCATTCCTGAATTGAACTCCGAAGTAATCGTAGGGTTCATGAATGAAGACCCACGTTATCCGATCGTTCTAGGAAGTTTGTACAACAGTAAAAACATACCCAAAGAAGTATTTGCTGCTGAAAATTCAATCAAGTCGATACTTTCAAAGGAAAAATTGACCCTGGAGTTCAATGACAAGGATAAAATTCTAACACTCATTACACCAGGCCTGAACAAGATTGTAATTTCAGATAAGGCGAAGGGTTTAACGATAGAAGATCAGAATGGAAATAAGATCGTTACCTCAGAATCTGGTATTGCCATAACCAGTAAAAAAAGTATTACTTTAGACAGCAAAGAAGAAATAAAACTAACAAGTACAAAAGCCATAACAATCAAGTCGTCTACCGCTGATATAACACTTGATGGGAATAATGTTGCGGTAAAGGCAAAGGCTAAATTTACTGCAACCGCCAATGGTGGTGCCGAGATAAAGTCTAGTGCTACTGTGAACATTAAAGGCTCAATGGTTAATATAAACTAAATTCAAAATGGAAGCCATCCAATGGATATTCCAAACATAAACATTGTTTGAAAAAATGAATAAGGAAAAATCATTCTTAGGTACAGGTTGGGCATTTCCTCCAGTTTTTAATAAAACAATGGGTGAAGTTACCATGGTTAGTGATGAAATTGATATCAAAGAAAGCCTTCAGATATATTTAAACACAAGCAGGGGAGAACGATTGATGCGATTGGGATATGGCAGCGTCATTTCAGAAAGTATTTTTGATTCAGGCCGTAGTGATAACCTTGCCTATCTGGCAGAGGTACTGAAAAATGATATCAGGACCTATGAGCCGAGGATTATTGTAATTGATGTGAAAATCGACAACCAAAATATAAGGGATGGTATTGTTGTTTTTAAAGTTGATTACGAAATACAGGCCACCAACATTAGGGATAACATTGTTTATCCATATTACATACTAGAAGGAACGCATATCCCCAAATAATCCATCATGCCGAATATCGTTCCAACAAATAAAAAAATTATGCAAGGGCTTTCCACCAAAGCGCTTGAACCAACCTATTTTCTTCCTGACGAACGGACTTTCAGCGACTTTCTTAAATTCATCAATTTACTTTCAAAACAGATCCGGTTTCAAAGCATAAAAAATATTCCGGATGGTGACTGGTATGATTTCTTCATTTCTGATGAAATTTTTCTACTGGCAGAAATGGAAAATTATCCACTTGAAGAAATTGAAAAAAAGCGAATAAGCATTCTCGTTTCATTCGAAAACCAAAATTCAACTGCAGGCAAACTAAGTCTTATACAGGAGCTTTTCAATATCAATATACAGCTGTTGAAAACCTTGAACGACTGGTACGCCTTGTCATCGAGGTTCAATAAAAACAGGGACAGTACGAAACTTGAAATTGAACTTAATGCAGCCATAGAATATACCGGGATTGGATATTACCAGAAATTGAGATCAATCGCGAACGGAACAATTCAGTCTGATGGAAAAGTTTTTTTCACTTTGAATGAAGGTGATTTCATTGGTCTTTGGAAGAAAGAGCAAGTTAACCAAGAGGTAAACCTTTTTGCAAACATCAAAAATTCTGATCCGCTTAATTATGCCTTGAAGCAATTGATGTTGATACTGAAGCCGGTATACAAAACATTGTCATTATTGATTGTAAGGGCAAAAGGGCTGTTGGAAAACTCACTCGATAACAACGCATCACACCAGCCTCATATTGGGTTGATGTTAACCTTCCTTCAGTTATTCAAGCATGTTCAAGGTGATATTAACAAAATACCTGAAAGACAGTTGCGATTTTATTTCGAAGATGTACTAGGACAAAAAAAGCGAAAGAAAATTGCAGACAAGATGCTTTGTTATTTCAGTATCAATGAATCAAATGATTTGATATTTATTCCTGAAGGTGCCATTATATTAGCTGGTCAAAATCCTGAGGGCTTTGAAAAAAAATATAAAATTGAGCGCGAGACGGTTCTCAATAAAGTTGAATTGAAAGACATCAGAACATTGTTTGTTTCCAGAAATCCCTTGGTGGATCAAAACACCAAATTCCAAATGGTTTCTGGCATTTACTCAAACTCCAACATCTCGCCCAATGGAAACAATATCAGTTGGAGTTCATTGGGAGAGGAGCAGCGCTTTCTAACGGAAGAAGAAAGGACAATGAAAAATGCTGAGATTGGATTTGCACTTTCTTCACCTACCTTAAGACTTCAATCCGGTGAAAGAGAGGTAAAGATTATTTTTCATTTTACTGAAAGTTCATTTCACTACCTTACTACGATATTAATTGATATTTCAAATCAAAGAAGGGTAAAACCAGAAGAGGTTTTCAATTCGGTTTTTTCTGATTCAATTATTCTCGAATATACCAGTCCTGAAGGATGGGAAAAAGTTACTGATTTTGTATTTGTGCCACCCCACCAATGGGATATGAAGCAATTTACACTTCAGTTTACTTTGGGTAAATCAGCCCCCGCTTTTTCATTTTATGATGAGGAAGTTCACATGGCCAACATGGGACAGACGCATCCAACGCTGCGCATCAATTTAGTTGGTTCCAACGCATATCACCCATACTCGCATTTAAATTTCCTGAATTTAGAGGAGATCCAAATAGATGTAAAGGTTCAAGATTTAAAAAATCTATATTTAAATAGTAGCAATGGACCTTTGGATGATTCAGGACCATTCGACTTGTTGGGAGCCAGTCCCATAAAAGGTTCATATTTACTTATTGGAAATGATGAAATTTTTTCAAAGCGAATTGATTCTTTACAAATAGGTTGGGATTATCATGGATTGCCTACTGACGAAAATGGAGTTAAAGGGTACTACCGTAGTTATCCTTATGGAATAGAGAATGATTCTTTTCAATTACGTATCAGTGCACTATCTGATCATCGGTTTTATCCAAAAGAAACTGAACCTGGACAGACCATTGAATTATTCACAAAGGAACCTGACAGTGAAGCAATCGCAAAGAAAAAATTTATTGGCAACATTGATCTTAATTTATTGAAGATCAGAAATAAGCCTGAGCTGAAAGCTGAAGACCTTCAAAATTTCAATAATAAGATAGAGCTGGGTTTTATAAAACTTGAACTTGTTTCACCTTCGATAGGATTTGGATCTGAGGTTTTTTCCCAAGTATACAGTGACTTAGTGGCAAAGTCAACCGCTGTGAAAGTTTCCAAATCGACAGCTGCACCAATTTTTGAAATCCCAAGAGATCCTTTTACACCACAAGCAAATGGGATTTTTCTAAATTATACTGCCTCATCCAGTTTAATATTTTCTGCATCCCGTTCGTTCAAGAATGAACCCAATGCAAAGAATACATTTACACATATATGGCCATTCGGAAAGCAAGTGGTGTTTGATGAAGGGAAAGCCAATAGCAATAAATTAGTTCCCTATTTTGATATGGAAGGTTCCTTATTTATTGGATTGGATAAGGTGAATGCAAAGGAAACCATTTGTTTGCTTTTTGAACTTGAAAGAAATGCAAAATGGAGTTATGGCAAAGGGGCCGAAATTCAATGGTCTTATTTGGCAAATAACACCTGGAAAAAATTCAAACCAGAAAACATTCTTTTTGATGAAACGAATGGCTTGATCAATTCCGGTATCATATCTATTGAATTGCCTGTTGATATTTCACTTGACAATCAGGTTTTACCATCTGGAATATTTTGGATTGCTGCAACGGCAAGTCAAAAGGCTGAATTGGTTAGTAGGATCCGTAATATTTATCCAAATGCAGTTTCAGCAAAGTATATTATCAATGAAAATGATTTAGATCATCCTGTTTCATTACAAGCAAACAGTGCACAATCACTTGAGATAGACATTCCAGGCGTTTTATCAGTAACTCAGCCCCTTTCAACCATTGAAGGAAGGTTGGAAGAAAACCAAATGGAATTCAATCTACGCGTTAGTGAAATATTGCGGCATAAGAATAGGGCCATCACCAATTGGGATATAGAGAAGATGCTCTTGAGGAAATTCGATTGGTTATCTATTGTAAAATCGTTTGGTCATTTGGGTTATGAATCACATGTAGAGCCAGGACAAATCGTTGTTGTTGCCTTACCGAAGATCAATCCTTCTGCCCTTTTTTATCAGCCATTACTCAATCCAGGAGAAGTTCATAAAATCGAAAGCTTTATTCGTGAAATTTCAACTCCATTTGCGGACATTACGGTGAGAAATCCAACCTATGAATACATCTGGGTCAAGTGCAAAGTAAGACTCAATTCAAAAGAGATTGGTGCAACATTAAAAAAGTTGTACAAAGACTTATTGCAGTATTTATGTCCCTGGTTTTATGGCCAAACAAATACAGCGATGGACGGGCAGGTTACAAAAAGATCTGATATTCTTGATTTCCTTCAAAACAGACCGTATGTTTCATTTATAACTGGATTCTCTGTTATACACATGCAGATAGATGATGACGGAAAATATCAATTAAAAGATTCTGCAAAATCTGGAGAAGATGCTGATGATATTATTTTTGGAAATCCGTGGTCTATCTTGGTGCCTTTCCCGCACAACAATATTGAGGTCATTGAAGAAAACACCTACTATCCTCCGGAGTCTACCAGTCTTGAAGAACTTGTTATTGGAACGAACTTAATTGTGGGTGGTGATTTCAGTGAGAAAGAAAAAAAAGAAAGGATTAAGAATCTTATACCGCAGGACAAACAAGAAGAACAAAATGATTTTTGGTTTACCCTCAAAATCTAATTACTATGGCATTGCTTAACAGACAGACCTTAAGGAACTATTTTAAAAAAGGGAGTGCGCCCACTGAGCAGCAATTTTCAGACTTGATTGATTCTACAATCAATATTGTTGACGATGGAATTGACAGGGGTGTTGATTCTGGTTTCAGACTTTCACCTGTTGGTTACTCAAATAGGTTGTTGTCGTTTTACATGAACTTGCAGAAAAAAGATCCCGAATGGTTCGTTAGTTTAAATGAAAATGATATTCCGGGCATTGCTTTTCAGGAATCAAACCATGGGCCACGCCTTGTTCTTAAGGATGGCGGTAATATCGGCGTGGGTGTTTCAAACCCTCGCTACAAGCTTGATGTAAATGGTACGGTGTCCATGACAAACCGCGTAGGCAGTTTGCTTCAAGGGGAGGTACCCGGAGATGGCAAATGGCACGACATCATAAAAAAACTGGAAAAGCCTTCTGCATTCGAAATCATGGCAAAAATTGATGGACGAAAAGGGAGTGGTAAATATGCACTTGCACATGCAATAGCAATCAACACTTTTGGTGGAATGTTATCCTTTGGCAAGATTAGGAAAACAGATGCGTATTATGGAAATTTTTTCAACAGACTTAAATTCAGGTGGTCAGGAGAACTTTACAAT
>CANJEF010000031.1 GCA_947472965.1 Sphingobacteriales bacterium | reverse complement strand
TATAGTTCTGCGCAAATGTTTCTAAAACTAGCATAAAGAGCAGCGAAGATGTTAGCAATAATATTTTTTTCATGATATACAGATTTTGTGAACATCATAAATGTAAAAAAAATATTTCAAAAACATTCTTATTAATTGATGGAAAGCCCAACAGCGTTGGCTTTCAACAGAAATACAACTTATTGAAAATGTATTATTTATAAATTATTGAACAATATAATTCATCAATAAACATTTTCTATTTTGAGATAGGATTATATCAAAAGGTTTACACCTTATTTTTTTAGTTCATCCACCACTTTTTTAACCGCTTCCTCTGTTTGAGTAGTAGGAGGCATATCAGTACTGCTAAGTATTCCAAATAACGCATCAAACTTTCTGTATAAACTAGGATTACTGTTTTTTGTTTTTTTCTTTCCTTCGTAACATATCATGGAAAGGTCGTGCTGCCTTTGGAGATCTTTCAATGATGTCTTTACACGTGGATCCATTACAATTTCCAGCGACTGCTCAGTTGTTTGCCCATTCACCGTCAATTTGATTTTATACATTCCAGGCATGACCCAAGGTGCAGTAGCTTCTGGAGCAGTATTGTTTTTTACTGCAGTCATTGGATAACTTACAGGTTCATTCAAGGGTTCATAACGCATATCCCATAAGAATCTTTGTCCACCTGATTTTGAAGAAAGCATCTGTTGTGGTTTTACCCAATACAATGGAATATTCAAGGGAGGAATTGCGTACGCTGTATCGGTACTCGAAATTTTTCTCACCAATTTATTGTTCTTATCAAGGATCTCGAGTACAACAGGAGTTTTTGCATCCGACTTCAACACAATATCTATTGCAGCGCCATCCGGCGGATTTTGTCCAGCTGGCTCTTCTGGTGGAAGTGGAGTATCTGTATTCATATTCCAACGAATACGCATTGCCTTTTGTGGCTTGAACATCACTACATCATGTACTGCAGTGGCGGCTTGCACTTGACGCAATGGTGTAATATTATCCAAGATCCAAAAGCTTCTACCATGGGTTCCTATTACAATATCATCATCTTTTACAACCAAATCACGAATGGATGTAGCAGGCATGTTTAACCTAAGCGACTGCCAATGCTCTCCTGCATCATGAGAAACATAAACTGCATTTTCTGAACCGGCAAACAACAATCCCTTCTTTACGGCATCTTCACGAACCGTGTTGATTGGCTCATTGGGCAATCCATTCACAATTTTTTTCCAGGTTGTTCCTCCATCAGTTGTCTTATAGATATAAGGTGCCTGATCATCACATCGAATTCGGTTCACTGCAACATAGGCAGTAAGGTTATCGAAATGACTTGCATCAATCTGTGAAACCTTGCTCCATGAGGTAAGGCCCGTTGGTGTAATATTTTTCCAATGCTGGCCTCCATCCATGGTAATGTGAATCAGTCCATCATCTGTACCTGCCCAAATTGTATTGACATCCTTATATGATGGCGCTAGTGCATACACCACTCCTCGTCTAGGCATTGTTTTCATTTTATCAGAAGTGAATACACCAACACTTGCTGGAATATCATAGGTCTCGCGGGTTAGGTCTGGACTGATCGTCTGCCAACTTTGTCCGCCATTGGTTGTTTTGAAAACAACGTTGCCTGCAAAATAAAGTGCCTTGGGATCTATAGGAGAAAATAAAACGGGTGCAGTTCTAATGAACCGAACCTTGCCACTACGGACCGGTTCAGGAGAAATATTTTGAACCTGTCCTGTGCGTTTATCATATTTAGTAATCTTCCCACCATAAATAATATTTTGATCTAGTGGATCCACTGCTACATATCCATATTCTTCAACACCAACTGGATGCCATTCCCTGAAAGTGATGTTCCCATCATTGGAACGGGATACTATTCCAACGGAACCACTTTCCTGCTGACCACCATATACATTATATGGAAATGAATTGTCGGTACTCACATGATAGAATTGTGCAGTGGGTTGATTGTACCATGATGACCAAGTTTCACCACCATTCACAGTGATGGTACCACCCTGATCCAATCCTACCGCCATGATGTTTGAATTATTTGGATTGATCCAAATGCGGTGATAATCATCTCCACCGGGTGCCCCTTTGATACCAGTCCAGTTTTTACCCCCATCCGTAGATTTCCACATCACCACATTGGCTGAATAGACAATATCCTCATTATTTGGATCCACTTTTACTTCAGCAAAATCACTTCCCCTTCCCCACAAACGTTCATCACCTGTAAGCATATACCAATTTTCACCGGCATCATCGCTTCTATAAATACCACCATCTTTTTCTGCATCTACGGTTGCATACATTCGCTTTGAATTGCTTGGTGCAATGGTAAATCCTATACGGCCCAACCCATGCTCCTTGGGCGTCGGCAACCCTTTTGTAAGTCTTCTCCAAGTTGTTCCACCATCTTCCGACTTGAACAATCCACTCTCTTCCCCATTCCATGCACCGTTTTCCCAAGGGCCTTGTCGTGCTGCCCAAATGTCGGCATACACAACAGCTGGATTATTTTGATCGATGGTAACCTGAATGGCTCCTGTGTTTTCATTAATGAATAAAACTTGCTCAAGTGTTTTTCCACCATCCATGCTTCTATATATACCCCTTTCTTTATTCGGACCATATGGATGCCCCAATGCTGCAACAAAAATTCTGTTTTCATTTTTAGGATCCACTGTAATGCCTCCGATCTGTTGTGCATCACGTAAACCCATGTTGGTCCAAGTATTACCGGCATCTGTTGATTTATAGAGTCCATCACCTACCGAAAGATCCGGACGCTGAATCCCTTCGCCACTGCCTACATAAACAACATTGGGATTGGATGGAGCAACCACCACATCTCCCACGGAGCCTGTTTGTTGTCCGTCAAATATGGGCTTCCAGGTATGCCCATAATCATTTGTTTTCCATACACCACCATTGTTTACACCCATGTAAAAAACACTGGGCTGACTTGGAACACCCGTCATTCCTACAGTTCGTCCTGCGCGATGAGGACCAATCATACGCCACCGCAAACCATCAGTAAACCGCGAATCAACCCCTTGGGAGAATGCAGAAATTGCAATGATGACAGTAAAAAAGAAAAGCGATATGCGGGTGTAATACCTTGTCATGATGTATATTTTTGATAACTAAATGTAATAAATTATGTTGAGATGAGCTGACTGTAATTAAGCAAGAATTAAGCCGTGTAAACCAAATGCTTTGAATTACATTTATACAACTCTAAAAAGCCAAAATTTACAGTATGAAAAGAAGATGTTTTGTTTTTTGTTGTATGATTCTTTCATTCTTTTTTTATGGTCATGCCCAACAAAATAAAATCACGGAAACCATTAACAACAAATCGTATGATCCCTCAACATTGCTGTGGTATGCAGAACCTGCATCCAAATGGGAAGAAGCTCTACCGATAGGCAACGGTCGTTTAGGAGCAATGGTATTTGGAAAATACAAAGAAGAACGCATACAATTAAATGAAGATACCTATTGGTCAGGCGGACCATACTCAACAGTAGTAAAAGACGGATACAAGGTGTTGCCTGAAATTCAAAAAGATGTTTTTGAAGGTCGCTATTTAGATGCACATAATTTATTTGGAAGAAATTTGATGGGCTATCCGGTTGAGCAACAGAAATACCAAAGCCTTGCAAACCTTCATCTTTTTTTCAACGGACAGGATTCAGTAAGCGACTATAAAAGATGCCTGGACCTTCAAAATGGAATTACTACGGTTTCTTACAAGGCCAATGGAATTAACTATCAACGTGAAGTGTTCGCTTCTGCACCAGACCAGGTAATTGTTGTGCGCATAACGGCAGACAAACCCGGAAGCATTTCTTTCAAGGCCAATTTGCGTGGTGTTCGAAATCAAGCACACTCAAATTATGCCACAGATTATTTTAGGATGGACCCACTGGGAAATGATGGCTTGGTGTTGACAGGAAAATCAGCCGACTATATGGGGGTCAAAGGAGCATTAAAATATGAAGCCAGAATAAAAGCGGTACTTGAAGGCGGTCGTATTAAAACTGAAGGGGTAGACCTCATCATTGATGATGCTGATGCAGTAACACTCTATTTTGTTGCGGCAACAAATTTCATCAACTACAAAGATGTAAGTGGCGACCAACATGCAAAAGTTGAAAGCCATATCAATAACATCCGTCAAAAAAAATATGCTGCGGTACTTAATGATGCAACTGCTGATTATAAAAAACTATACGACCGTTCCAGTCTTTCAATGACAACAACTGCAAATTCATTTTTGCCAACTTCAGTTCGTTTTCAAAAGATCCAGACTGAACCAGATCCTTCTTTGCCTGCTCTGAGTTATAATTTTGGCAGGTACCTCATGATATCTTCTTCCAGACCTGGAACTGAACCGGCAAACCTTCAGGGTATTTGGAACGATGATATGAATCCATCATGGGATTCAAAATACACCACCAATATCAACACGGAAATGAACTACTGGCCTGTTGAAAGCAGCAACCTTTCTGAATGTGCGGAACCGTTGATACGCATGGTAAGAGAATTGCAAGACCAAGGCAGTCAAGTAGCAAAAGAACATTACGGAGCTAGGGGCTGGGTATTCCACCAGAACACAGACCTATGGCGTGTTGCAGCCCCCATGGATGGTCCAACCTGGGGCACCTTCACTGTTGGGGGTGCATGGCTTTGCACACATCTTTGGGAGCACTATCAATATACCATGGACAAAGACTTTTTAAAAGAGGCATATCCAATTATTGAAGGAGCTGTTCAATTTTTTAATGACTTTCTTGTTCCACATCCAAATGGTAAATGGCTTGTAACAAATCCATCCACTTCTCCAGAAAATTTTCCCGACGGCGGTGGAAACAAACCTTATTTTGATGAAGTTACTGCAGGGTTTCGTGAAGGCACCACCATCTGTGCAGGATCATCCATTGATATGCAAATACTCTACGACTTGTTTGGCTATTTTGAAGAAGCTTCCGCTACACTAGGTATTAGCAATGCATTGACAAGTGATATTCATGCTGCAAGGGCAAAACTTGTCCCGCCGCAAATAGGCTCTGATGGCTCTTTGCAAGAATGGACAGAAGATTGGAAATCGCTGGAAAAAAACCACAGGCACTTTTCACATTTATATGGACTCTATCCAGGCAAGGTATTGTATGAAAAGAAAACACCTGCATTGATAGAAGCATATAAAAAAGTATTGAATGAAAGAGGTGATGGTGCCATGGGATTTTCCAGGGCTTGGAAAATGGCACTATGGGCAAGATTGAATGATGGAGAACGTGCCAATAAAATTTATAAAGGTTATTTGAAAGAACAGAATTGCAAATCCATGTTTGCCCTTTGTGGCAAGGCCCCACAAGTGGATGGCACCTTTGGCACAACTGCTGCCATCACCGAAATGCTGATGCAATCACATGATGGAGTGATTAGACTAATGCCAGCCTTACCAGAAGAATGGAGCGAAGGCCATTTCAGGGGAGTAAAAGCAAGAAGAGGTTTTGAATTGGACTATACTTGGAAAAACAAAATCATCACATCACTTAAAATTAAATCCATTGCAGGGGAAACATGCAGCATTGAATATAAACCGAAGATGAAAATTTCTTCCAATGGAAAAAATATTACCTTCAAAAAAATGCCTGACAATACAGTTACTTTCAATACTTCAAAAGAAAATATTTATTCAATTGAATTTTAGTTTAACCAAATCTAGAAACATGAACAAATTAGTTTCAATCTTACTGCTGTTGCTATCAATAGTTTCATTCAACCGATCAGTGGCACAAAATAAAACACTGACTCTTGAAGATGTCTATACCAACAACCTCTATTCACAAAAAGGCATCGGCCCATTAAGGTGGATGAAAGACAATAAAGGTTATTCCACACTGGAGTATAACTCGCTTGTAAAGGGATACGATCTTGTTTTACATAATGTTGAAGAAGACAAAATGAAAATATTGGTTAGCGCATTGCAGCTAACTCCAAAAGGAAGGTCAACTCCCCTGGACATTGCAGATTATATATGGTCTGACGACAACAGTAAACTATTGATCTTCACCAACACCAGAAAAGTATGGCGACAAAATACGAAAGGCGACTATTGGGTTCTCAATCTTGCAAATAATGCCTTAAAACAAATTGGCAAAGGCATGGAAGAAGCCACGCTGATGTTTGCTAAGTTTTCACCTGATGGAAAAAAAGTTGCCTATGTAAGTAATCTTAATATATATGTTGAAGACATTTCAACTGGAGCAATCACTAAACTTACAAAAGACGGTGGTGGCAATATCATCAATGGCACATTCGATTGGGTATATGAGGAAGAGCTGGATTGCAGGGATGGATTCAGATGGAGTCCGGATAGTAAAAACATCGCCTATTGGCATTCAGATACAAAAGGCGTTGGAACTTTTTACATGATTGACAATGTAGATTCAAATTATTCAAAACTAATCCCATTACCCTACCCCAAAGTTGGTACAACAAATTCTGCAGTAAAAGTAGGAGTAATATCTGCCACAGGCGGAACAACCAAATGGTTTAATATTCCAGGGGATCCGCGTAACAATTACATCGCGAGAATGGATTATATACCGGGATCGAATGAATTGATGATTCAACAATTAAACAGGCTACAAAACACAAACCGGGTTTGGGTTGCAAATGACAAGACCATGTTGTTGAACAATATCCTAACAGATAAAGACAATGCTTTCCTGGATATACATGACAATATCAAGTGGCTCGACAATGCAAAATACTTTACGTGGACAAGCGAGCAGGATGGATGGCTTCACCTTTATAAAATATCCAGGGATGGTAAACAAAGTACACTGATTACAAAAGGGAATTTTGATGTGATGAACATCAACTGCATCGACCCTGCAAGTGGATACGTTTATTATATTGCTTCACCTGAAAGTTATATCCACCGTTATCTCTATAGAAGCAGGCTTGATGGCACAGGAGATGCAGAACGTATTTCTCCTGAGGGTATGACAGGACATCATGCATATCAAATTTCAGCAGATTCAAAATATGCCATCCATAGTTTTGAAAATTCCAACACGCCTGCACGCATTTCATTGATCCAGCTAGCTGATCACCATGAGATCAAGTTGATGGAAGACAATAGTGGGTTGAAAAATAAAATGAAAGAACTTGGACTGAAACCCAAAGAGTTCATCAAGGTCGATATTGGTGATGTAACCCTTGATGCATGGATAATCAAACCAATCAATTTCGATACACAAAAAAAATATCCAGTTATTTTTCATGTGTATGGTGAGCCTGCAGGTACAACTGTTCAAGACAACTGGGGGACAGGCGATAATCTATGGCATCAATACATGGCCAACCAAGGTTATATCATGATGAGTGTTGACAGCAGGGGCACAAGGGTTCCGCGTGGAAGGGATTGGAGAAAAAGTATTTACAGACAAATAGGTTTGTTGTCGGCCGACGACCAAGCAAAAGCAGCAAAAAAAATTGCTTCCACCTATTCGTATGTAGATGCAAATCGTATTGGCATTTGGGGATGGAGCGGCGGCGGACAAATGTCATTGCACTGCATCTTCAGACATGGAGATGTTTATAAAACAGCCATTGCAGTTTCATTTGTATCCCTTCAAACCTTGTATGATAATATTTATCAGGAACGATACATGGGATTACCTGACGATAATAAAGAAGGCTACAAAGAAGGATCTCCACTAACACATGCAAGTAAATTACAAGGGAACCTGATGATCATGCATGGCACCGCAGATGACAATGTGCACTACCAGAATTTTGAAATGCTCGTTAATGAGCTGATCAAAAATAACAAGCTGTTCAGCATGATGTCTTACCCCATGAGAGACCATAGTATTAGGCAAGGTGTCAATACCACCATACAAATGAGAAGAACAATGGAAGCCTTCTGGAAAAAAAATCTGTAAATTGTATCCATGAGCAGCTATCCCAGCATATTTAATGATGTAATCGGACCCGTGATGCGAGGACCCTCAAGTTCCCACTGTGCAGCATCCCTGCGCATTGCACGCATTTGCAGAGACTTAATGGACGGCAACATCAAAAAAATCCTGATTGAATTCGACCCCAATGGATCCTTGGCCACAACACATAAAAGTCAGGGTTCAGATATGGGACTCTTTGGTGGATTTCTTGGCTGGGAAGCGCACGATGAAAGACTACCAAATTCAGAAAAATACATTCAGGAAGCAGGTATTGAAGTATTGATTAGAATTATTGACATAGCAGCAAGTCATCCCAATACATATAAGATTAGCCTTGCCAGCGAAAATGAAACAAGAAGGCTTACAGCAATCTCTACCGGTGGCGGGATGATTGAAGTGATTGAAATTGATGGTGTAGTTGTTTCTATGCAAGGCGATTTTTATGAAACACTCATATACTGCAGAGGTCAGGCAAAGGTTGTAGAATATCTTAAGTCGGTCATGGAATGTGATAAAATATTATGTCATGTTGGCCCATCATCCTTCATTGAAATAAAATCACAAGCATTTCCTGATAAAACGATACTCAACGAAATACTTTCTTTTGAAAATGTGACAGCCATCAAGTTGCTCAATCCTGTGCTTCCTGTAATGGCAAGAAAAAATATGCAAGTCCCTTTCATCACGTGTGATGAAATGCTTCAATACAATGGAGATAAAAATAAGTCGCTTTGGGAACTGGCCATCGATTATGAAAGTGCAAGAGGAAATATGTCGAGGGAAGAAGTGTTTGAAAAAATGCGTTCAATCATTCACATCATGAATGATGCCATTGAAACTGGATTGAAGGGAACCCACTACGAAGACCGGATTTTAGGAAGTCAATCACTTCAATTCAAAGATCAATTGCTTGGAGAGAAGTTAGTAGGCGGGGAACCCAACAACAGAATCATCATGTATGTTTCAGCCATCATGGAGGTAAAGAGTTCCATGGGTGTGATAGTAGCTGCACCAACAGCAGGATCTTGTGGCGCATTGCCAGGTGCAATTTTTGGCGCAGCACATTCTATGCAATTACATGAAGATGAAATCATTAAAGCCATGTTGGCAGCAGGATTGATAGGTGTATTCATTGCTGCACATGCCACCTTCGCTGCGGAAGTAGGAGGATGCATGGCAGAAACTGGATCAGGTGGTGGCATGGCGGCAGCGGGTATCATTGTATTAAAAAATGGCACACTAAAGCAATCCATTGCAGCAGCTTCGCTCGCATTGCAAAATTCACTGGGTATCATTTGTGATCCAATTGGTAACCGTGTTGAAGCACCTTGTCTTGGTAGAAATGTGATGGCAGCAACCAACGCTGTTTCCTGTGCAAATATGGCCTTATCCAATTATGAACAACTCATCCCATTGGATGAAGTAATCGAAACGATGAAAGAAGTGGGAGATAGGATTCACCATACCTTGCGTTGTACAAATCTTGGTGGACTCTCGACTACCAATGCAGCTAAAAAAATTGAAGCCATGCTGGAAGAACAACCTGGCGTATTTTTCAAAAGCTGCTAATCAATTGCACTTATTGCGGATGATAAATCCGTTCAGCATTTTTATAAACTGCTGACTTATCAAGTGTCATTGGTTTTGTCTGTTGCTTTATATACATTTCCATCTGATCAGTAT
>CANJEF010000030.1 GCA_947472965.1 Sphingobacteriales bacterium | reverse complement strand
TTTCTTGTTCAAGGTTGAGTTTAGAAAATGGGCTACATTGTCGTTGCTGCTATAACCCCTAACCAGGTCCACCTGATTTTTCATCAAGGCTATCAGTGGAGAAACCACAATCGCACATCCTTCGCTGGCAAGTGCAGGAAGTTGGTAACAGAGGCTTTTGCCACCCCCAGTAGGCATGATCACAAATATATCATTCCCGTCCAAAAGATTATGGATGATAGTCTCTTGGGTATCCCTGAACGAGTCGAAACCAAAATATTCCTTTAGTGGACCCAAAAGGTCGACAGTTGATTTGACCTTAACCCCTTTTTTGGCAGTTTTGTCCGATGATTTTAACGATGATTTTGAAGAAGCCATGAAAAGATAACTGAAACTTGAAAAAAGTATAAAAACCCTGCAAAAAGAGGGTGTTTTTTAATGAATCCATTCAAATTTAAATAAAAAAACCCAATTTTCCTCATATTTCAACCCCGCCAATCTATCGGCTGGAAACATTAACGAAAGGTTATAAATGGTCTTATCAACAGCCATTCCTGGCGTGAATTCCGCCCAGATGAATATTTATGGTACTTTTGCATTGCTAAACCAGGACCTGGTTTTGTAAAATCATTCATGCAAAAAAGATCCATTCAGGACATTGCAAAAAATACCCTTTTGATGGAGGCAAACTCCATCATGCAGCTTCAAGCTTATATAGACGAAGGTTTTGAAGAAGTGGTAAACCTTTTAGATAAAATGAAGGGGCGCTTGGTGGTGAGTGGAATTGGTAAAAGCGCCATTATCGGCCAAAAAATTGTTGCTACGCTGAATAGCACCGGAACCCCGTCCATGTTTATGCATGCCGCTGATGCCATCCATGGCGATTTAGGCATGATTCAAGAGGAGGATGTAATTCTGATCATTTCAAAAAGCGGAGAAAGTCCTGAAATAAAGCTACTCGTAACCCTTTTGAAAAAAATTGGCAATCCCCTCATTGCGATGGTTGGGAACTTGTCGTCTGACTTGGCAAAAGAAGCCCACTACGTTCTCAATACCACGGTAAGCAAAGAAGCTTGTCCCAATAACCTGGCCCCTACTTCAAGTACCACCGCCCAAATGGCCATGGGCGATGCATTGGCCGTTTCTCTGATGGAAATTAAAAGTTTCAGTTCGAAAGATTTTGCAAAATACCATCCTGGAGGGGCCTTGGGAAAAAAATTATACCTGCAGGTAATTGATTTGAGTAAACAAAATGAACGACCTGTTGTAAAGGAGGAAAGCGGACTCAAGGAAGTAATTCTGGAAATTACCAAGAAGCGACTTGGTCTAACTGCCGTATTGAACGAAGAAGGAACCCTTTCCGGTGTGATAACTGATGGTGACTTAAGGAGGATGCTGGAAAAGGGAGGCACCATGGAAAATACCAAGGCAAAAGACATCATGAGCACGTCACCCAAAACCATTGAAGCAGAGGCGCTGGCAGTAGAAGCATTGGAAATGATGAGCAGCAACAACATCAGTCAACTTATAGTAACCAATATGGGGAACTATGCGGGAGTCATTCATTTGCATGACCTAATTAGGGAAGGCATCATTTAACTTATTCTTTATGATGAACAAGAATCACTATGTGGCAATTATGGCTGGCGGAATTGGAAGCCGCTTTTGGCCGATGAGCCGTGTTGCGTATCCGAAACAGTTTTTGGATATTCTTCATACTGGAAAAACATTGTTACAGGAAACCCACAATCGATTCAAGAAGTTTATTCCTGAAGAAAATATTTTCATCGTAACATCAGAGGAATATGTTTCAATTGTAAAAGAACAGATCCCGGGTTTTCCATCAAAAAATATAGTTGCAGAACCCTCTAGAAAAAATACAGCCACTTGCATAGCCTACATTTCATACAAGCTGCGTGAATTAAATAAAAATGGTGTTTTGATTTGTGCACCTTCAGATCACCTTATTTTAGACGAAACGGGCTTTACAAAAGTATGTTTGGAGGCGATGAGCTTTGTTGCAGCGCATAAGGCATTGATAACCCTGGGCGTTAAACCGAGTCATCCCAATACGGGATATGGTTACATACAATTTGATCAACAACCGGTAAGCGACAACGTGTTCAAGGTTAAAACATTTACAGAAAAGCCCGATCATGAACTGGCCAAGACATTTGTATCAAGTGGTGAATTCCTTTGGAATGCTGGTATTTTTGTTTGGGAAGTCAATAACATCATCAAAGCATTTGAAAAACACCTTCCAGAGATTGCCGAGTTTTTTGAAGCAGAAAGAAATCAGTTCAATACAGAAAAGGAAAAAGAAGCAATAGATAAAATCTATCCACAGTGTACAAATATTTCCATCGACTACGGCATCATGGAAAAGGCCGATAACGTTTATATCATCCCATCCTCATTTGGCTGGAGCGATCTGGGTACATGGAATTCAGCTCACGACAACATGGAAAAAGACTATCTGGGAAATGCAGTGGCAGGAAGCGATGTAATGGTTATTGATGCCACCAGAAACATGGTGCATGTTCCAGACCATAAGCTTGTTCTGTTACAGGGTATGGACGACTATATCATTGTTGATACCAATGATGTTTTATTGATTTGTAAAAAGGAAAAAGAACAGGAAATCAAACAATATCTTGCAGAAGTAAAAAGAAATAAAGGCGATAAGTTTCTTTGAAACTGATACAATTCGTGTATGATTCTAAATTTCAAATCCAAACTTCCAAATAAGGGAACCAGTATTTTCACTACCATGAGTGCCTGGGCTGTTGAACACAATGCAATTAATCTGGGGCAGGGTTTCCCCGATTTTCCAATGGATGAAAAACTTTCAGCACTTGCACAAAAAGCACTTGCTGATGGACACAATCAGTATTCACCCATGGCAGGATATATGCCACTTCGTGATGCCATTGCAAACAAAATAGAATTAACCTATGGTGAAACCATTTCAGCAAATGATGAAATTACCATCACACCGGGTGGAACATACGCCATCTACAATGCATTTACTACAATTCTCGAAGCAGGGGATGAGGTGATTTTATTCGAACCTGCATACGACAGCTATATCCCAAACATCATTGTAAATGGAGCTAAGCCGATTCCCATTCCACTTGCTTACCCTGACTTTACCATTGATTGGGAACGGGTAAAAAAAGCAATCAATAAAAAAACCAAGGCGATCATTATTAACAGTCCGCACAACCCAACAGGAAAGGTGCTCTCACATGAGGATATGATTATGCTTTCATCCATTCTAAAAGGCACTTCAATATATCTTATCAGTGATGAAGTATATGAACACCTAATCTTTGAAGGAAAAAAACACAACAGCGTTTTAAAATATCCGGAACTTTTTGAAAGAAGTTTTGTGTGTTTTTCTTTTGGCAAGGTATACAATTGTACGGGCTGGAAACTTGGCTATTGCATTGCGCCTGCAAACCTCACTGCCGAATTCCGAAAAACGCATCAGTTCAATTCATTTTGTTGCTTTACACCAACACAGGTTGCCCTCGCCGAGCATCTTAAAAATCAAGAAGCATATCAGTCCATCGGACCCGTGTTGCAAAAGAAGCGTGATTTTTTTATTGACTGCATGAAAGAAACCTCATTCTCTTTGCTGCCGTCCTTTGGAAGTTATTTCATTTGTGGAACCTATGAGAAAATTTCAGGGTTGCCTGCAAAGGATTTTGCCTTGGAGCTAACGAAAAAAGCCGGCGTAGCAACCATCCCTGTTTCAGCGTTTTATAACGACGGGAAAGATGACAAGGTGTTGCGTTTCTGCTTCGCAAAAAAAGAAGAGACAATCACTGAAGCAACTAGAAGACTTACTGCACTGACTATTTAATGACCCGCCTTCAAATAACTCCAACCTTCCGACTGCTTTCTAATCAATTCAACAACAGCACTTGGAACAATAACAGCAGCGCTGTTAATACTGGCAGGATCTACTTTATATCTTTTTATTGAATTGTTACACACCGCCAAGGTTACACCCTTTTCTTTTGCTGCTTTAATTCTTGTTGTGAAAACGGTGCTGTCTTTAACCATGCCAAAAACAGCGGGACCGTGAAAAATGACTTCAATTTCCATGTCTGGTACCTGTGCAAGTGCATTATTTATTTGCCTGAACACACCTGCCGTTGTAGCAGTATCAGCATCAGCCACATCCCAAACAACCTTCAATTTTTTTTCCTGTGCAAAGACTAGCGTTGAAACAGAAAACATACATAAAGCCAAAATTAATTTTTTCATCTTACATTGAATTAGGAGCAAAAGTTATGGAATTAACCCTGAATTTCCATTGGTATGGGAAAACAATATTTCAACCAGCATAAATTTTTATTGCGTGACATCGGTCACATATAATATTAGAGTTAAACCGCACCTTTGTAATATATAACTCAGTATGGAAATAATCGGATATCTCGCATCGCTTTTAATTGGCATCTCTCTTGGACTCATCGGGGGTGGTGGTTCAATTCTGACTGTGCCCGTGTTGGTTTATCTTTTTGGGGTTGAGCCCGTAACAGCAACAGCCTACTCCCTTTTTATTGTAGGAGCAACAAGCCTTGTTGGCACTTATCCAAAATACAAGAAAAGAGAAATCAATATCAAAACAGCCATTGTATTTGGCATTCCCTCAATCATATCTGTTTATTCAACACGTGCTTTTATTGTACCAGCAATCCCATCAGAAATTTTCAGTGTGGGTTCGTTTGTTGCCACAAAAGCCTTTATGACCATGCTACTTTTTGCAGTACTGATGGTTTTTGCATCTGTATCGATGATCAGAAGCAAAAAACAAATTATCACCGAGGATGGTGAACAGGTTTTCAATTACCCAATGATCCTTTTGGAAGGTGCAGTTGTTGGAGTAGTAACAGGACTCGTTGGTGCAGGGGGCGGATTCCTGATCATTCCAGCATTGGTGCTTTTCAGTAAATTACCAATGAAGCAAGCCATCGGAACTTCCCTATTGATTATTGCAGCAAAATCATTGATTGGCTTCACTGGCGATCTTGGACATCAAACCATCAATTGGAATCTGCTGCTTTCGATAACAATATTGGCTATCGCAGGCATTTTCATGGGAAATGCAATCAGCAGTAAAATTGATGGTGATAAATTGAAAAAAGGATTCGGCTGGTTTGTTTTGGTTATGGGTATTTATATTATTTTGAGAGAATTCTTAAACTAATCTTCATTAACAACTTTTAAAAATAATTTTATGTTTTTTCAACACGTGTACGACAAATCCCTTGCTCAAGCGAGTTATTTCATAGGATGCCAAAAAGCAGGTGTGGCAGCTGTTATAGATGCCAAAAGAGATATAGACACCTATATTGAAATTGCAAATCAAAATAACATGAAGATCACGCATGTGTTGGAAACGCATATTCATGCCGACTTCCTAGCGGGCTCTCGCGAACTTGCTGCTGTAACGGGTGCCAAACTATATCTCTCTGATGAGGGTGGACCAGATTGGCAATATGAATTTGACCATGTTGGAGTTAAAGACGGTCAAACATTTATGGTTGGTAATTTAAAAATGGAGGTTTTGCATACGCCCGGTCATACTCCCGAGAGTATCAGCTTTCTTCTTACAGATACACCTGCAAGTCCTGAGCCTATTATGTTTTTTACAGGTGACTTTGTTTTTGTAGGCGATATCGGTAGGCCCGATTTACTAGAAAAGGCAGCTGGTATGACAGGAACCATGGACGCTGGTGCACACCAAATGTATAAATCGATTGATCGCTTCAAGAAACTAGCGGATTATATCCAAGTATGGCCCGGCCATGGTGCTGGATCAGCTTGTGGCAAGGCTCTTGGAGCAGTGCCCAGCACAACAATTGGTTATGAAAAAGTACGCAATTGGGCATTCCGTTTTGCAAATGATGAAAATGGATTTGTAAAATATCTGTTGGAAGACCAACCCGAGCCACCAAAATATTTTGCGATGATGAAAAAACTCAACAAGGTTGACCGTCGCTTATTGACAGAAGTTCCAAAATTAAAAAAACTAAGCAATCAAGAAATGCTGGATGCCATGAATAAGGGCATTAAATTAATTGATGCAAGGGTAAAAACTGAATTTGCAAAAGGATACATCCCTGGGAGTATTAACATACAAGGAAACAATTCCTTTGCAACATGGGCAGGATGGTTCCTAAATTATGAAGAGCCATTCATGCTGTTGGCAGATGAAAGTCAACTTGATGATTTAACCCGCAAACTTATGCGAATTGGATTGGACAACATACTTGGCTATGTGCCATCAACAAACGAATACACCAATCATAGTGGTGTTCTGGATACTGTACCTGTAATTAGTATTGATGAATTCAAATCTATTTTGAAAGAACCAAACATTCAGGTAGTTGACTTAAGAAATGCAACTGAATTCCGCAGTGGACATGTTGAAGGTGCAGATCATGTTTTTATTGGAACCCTTCCCAATAATTTTGATAAGATCAGCAAAGACAAAAAAGTGGTAGTTCATTGCCAAAGCGGCGACCGCTCTACCATTGGATATTCATTGATCGCGAAAGCTGGTTTCAAAAACGTATTGAATTATTCCGGAAGTATGAATGAATGGATCTCATTAGGAAATCCTGTTGTATCATAATAGATCAATCAATTTAATTAAACAATATGCTTAATATATTTAAAAACATGTTTGCTGCTACGCCTGCAACTGACTATGCTGAACTGGTTAAAAATGGTGCGATCATTGTTGATGTTAGAACCAAGGGTGAATTTCAAGGAGGTCATATAAAGGGCTCCATCAACATCCCGCTTGATTCAATTAATAATGAAATACCTGAATTAAAAAAGAAAAACAAACCAATAATCACCTGCTGTAGAAGCGGTAATAGAAGTGGAATGGCAAAATCAATTCTTGAACGCAATGGTATTGAATGCTACAATGGCGGAGCATGGAATGTCCTTGAAAAGAACATATAAATAAATTAACAAGAGGAATTTTAAAAATAATATATTTAATACGAGAATCCCCCCGTTTTCAAACTTGCTTATTTTGATGTAACTTATAAGGGCAATAAATTTCTACATGAACAACTTCAAACAAAATTGGATTTTGTATTTAATCTTGGGTGGATTATTCACAGTAATAATAAGTGAAGTCATTGAATCATTAAATACACCTTCAAAAGAAATACCAATCATTAAAGAAGAGGAATGGAATGCTCCAAGCTTATACAGTGACCATGTTTTGAAAGGCGAAGAACGCAGTCTGGTAATTTACGGTGAGGACCTCATTGCAAACACTTCCAAATACCTTGGCCCAAATGGGTCCGTTGCGCATATCACCAATGGAATGAATTGCCAAAATTGTCATTTGAATGCAGGCAAAAAAAAGTGGGGGAATAACTATGGTGGAGTTGCATCCAATTATCCAAAGTTTCGCGATAGAAGCGGATCAATCGAAACGGTTTACAAACGCGTCAATGACTGCATGGAAAGGAGTCTTAATGGATCTTCCCTTGACAGCAACAACCGCGAAATGAAAGCCATGATTGCCTATATAAAATGGGTGGGGCATGCCGTTCCAAAAGATAGCACACCAAAAGGAACAGGTATTATGCCGCCATCATATATAGACAGGGCAGCGAATCCAGAAAAGGGATTGCTCGTTTACAATGCAAAATGCCAAAGTTGTCATGGTGCAAAAGGTGAAGGCCTTTTAGCTGCTGATCAAAAAAGCTATACATATCCTCCATTGTGGGGTGAACATAGCTACAATAATGGTGCTGGACTTTTTCGGCTTTCGAGGTTTGCGGGATATGTTCGCGACAACATGCCCCTTAATATTTCAACCCATGAATCCCCTTCACTTACTGATGAAGAGTGTTGGGATGTAGCAGCCTTTGTCAACTCAAGACCCCGTCCTTCAAAAGACTTAAGCGGTGATTGGCCAAATGTTTCCAAAAAACCAATTGATCATCCATTCGGTCCTTATGCCGATGGCTTTGGTGAATCAGAGCATAAGTTTGGTCCTTTCAAACCCATTATTGAAGCGAGAAAGAAACAACAAGAAAATAAGATTAAAAAAATTTGATTAACTCCCGTTCCTCGAGATATATGGATCAGGGAAAAAAAGAAATATAATGCCAAATCACCTAACTGATTGTTCCTGCGCTTCCTGCCACGCAACTTCTATTAGCAAAGCGGAAAAAGACTTACACATTGAACTTTCAGAAAACAGTAGAAGGGAATTTTTAAAACGCTCCGGTCGTTTGGGAATGGGACTTGGCATTGGTGGTGGATTAATTGGTATGCCCACTGCTGCATCAGCATTACAAAATGAAGATGCTGCTTACAAGGAAAATGGAATGTCCAAAAATAAGGCTGTACAAAATGGCAAGGCTACGAAAATCACCTTGCTTCATACGGCAGACATTCATTCACAACTTCTTACCCATGATGAATTTTTCATGGAAAACGGTAAACCGGTTTTCAAAAAAAGAGGTGGTTTTGCTACGCTCAAATCAATGATTAATACACTTAGAAATCAGAATAATTCAAACACACTCGTTATAGATGGGGGTGATTGTTTTCAAGGAAGTGGTGTTGCGTCAATGACCCAAGGGCAGGCTATTATTCCATTAATGAACAATATTAGATATGATATCATGTTACCCGGTAACTGGGAAGTGGTATATGGTAAAGAAATGATGATGAAAGATATGTTTGCATACGATGGTGTGAAAGTTTGTGCAAATATGTATCACAATACAAAAGATGAATCAAATGGCGATTTGATCTTTCCTCCTTATTTCATTAAGCATATTGCAGGAATAAAAATTGGTTTTATTGGATACAATGATCCACTTACTCCAAAGAGACAATCACCAGCATATAGTGAGGGAATCAAATTTGCACAACCAGAATTAAATGTTGCGAAATACATCAAAATTTTAAAGGAATATGAAAAATGTGAAATGGTATTCCTTTTAACTCATCTTGGATTGGCTCAACAAGTTGGTTTGGCGAACCTTCCAGAAGTAAAAGGGGTCGATTATATTCTTGGTGCTGATACACATGAAAGGGTTAGAACACCGATTGAAGCAAAATTTACAAAAGTTACTGAGCCAGGGGCTTTTGGCTCATTCATATCAAGATTGGACATCGTTATTGAAAATGGTGTTGTGAAAGATCGTGTGTATCAGTTGTTGGATGTAGACCCGTCCATTTATAAAGAAGATGAAGAAATGAAAAGGCTGGTTGATACAGCAAGGGCTCCCTTTAAAAAAGAACTTGACCGCGTGATAGGAAAAACGAAAACACCACTGATGCGGTATTATGTTATTGAAACACCCATGGATAATTTCATTACTGATGCCATCATGTGGAAATTCAAACCAGATATTGCATTGAGCAATGGTTTTCGTTTTTGCCCACCACTGGTCCCGAATCCAACCACCGGCGAAGCAAATATCACAATGGACTTTCTGTGGAATATGTTACCTGTTAACAGTGAGGCGAAACGCGGAACCATTAATGGCAAACAATTATGGGATTGGATGGAAAAGGAATTGCAAAATGCATTTGCAAAAGATCCGGCTAAAAGATTTGGTGGTTGGGTGGTACGTTTCAAGGGAATGAAAGTGAACTTCACCATTGGAAATGAAAACGGAAAAAGGGTAAACTCAATAATGATTGGTGATGCTCCAATTGATATGCAA
>CANJEF010000029.1 GCA_947472965.1 Sphingobacteriales bacterium | reverse complement strand
GCAAAAGACAAAAAAGCCAACTTATCCCAATTGAAACTTATCGAAAACAAGTTGCGTAAACGATACGCCTTCATCGAAAATCTCAATGATGATATGAGGCTTATCGACAATACCATATTCAGCAATAACAGAGAAATTTATCGACTACAAAAGCAACTTGATACCTTGCGAGTACAATATGCCAAAACGATTGAATATGCATATAAAAACAGAAGCAATTATGACATGATGAATTTCATTTTTACCGCTTCCAGTTTTAATGATGCAATCAGAAGAGTGTCATATCTTAAAAGCTATCGAAAATACCGCGACGAACAAGCTGAAAATATTGTTAAGACTAGCAAAGAGCTTAAGTCAAAAATTGAAACCCTTTCCTTAAACAAACGTGAAAAGGGGAAGGTACTGGTGGAGCAAAATAAGCAAAAGGCAATGCTAGAGGATGAAAAAAAGGAAAAAAACCAGTTTGTATCAAAGTTAAAGGCAAGGGAAAAAGAAATTGAAAAAGAAATGATTGCCAAACGAAAAGTGGAACGCAGTCTCCAGAACGCCATTGCTGCCATTGTAAAAAGGGAGATTGAAGCAGCAAGAAAAAGAGCGGAAGAAGAGGCACGAAAACTTGCCACAAAAACGGAGTCAGAAAAAACAGCCATCGCAAGCTCAAAACCAGTCACCACGCGTAAGTCCAATCTATTGGAAAATACACCTGAGGTAACAAAGGTTTCCGTTGGTTTTGAAAATAACAGGGGTAATCTTCCTTGGCCCGTTGAAAAAGCAAGTGTAGTAGCTGGTTTTGGAAAACAAAAGATAGAAGGGACTTCACTGGTTGAAGATAATATCGGACTCACCATTCAAACCAATGCAGGCTCAAGTGTAAAAGCTGTTTTTGAGGGTGTTGTAACCAGTATTTATGATGTTGCAGGAAGTCAGACCATCACCATCAAACATGGTAAATATTTCACTACCTACTATAACCTTTCTGTTGTAAATGTAAATAAGGGCAGTGTGGTACAAATGGGACAAGTCATTGGAAAAGCTGGTGTCAACGAAGATGGTGATGGTGAAATCATGTTTGTCGTTAATATTGAATCCACTTTCGTAAACCCTGAAACGTGGCTCAAAAACAAATGATTTTCATCAAATCGGATTAACTACTTTCTGGTAGAGCTGCTCATAGAGTGGTACAATATTTTCTATATCAAATCTGAGTGCCTGTTCCCTTGCCGCAATCTTGAATTTGGCGTGCTTTGAATTATCGGATAATAAATCACGGGCATACATTGCCATTTGGTCAACGTCGCCAATATTACTCAGGTACCCATTGGTTCCATGAATTACGATCTCAGGCAAACCACCCGCATTCGTGGCAATCACAGGAGTTCCTGCAGCCATTGCTTCCAGAGCAGAAAGTCCAAAGCTTTCATATTCAGACGGAAGCAAAAACAGATCTGAAATTGCATAGATCTCTTCCATATCTTGTTGTTTGCCCAAAAACCTGGTTTCTTCATCAATTCCCAGTTCCCTGCAAAGCTCTTCTGCCATCGGTCTTTCAGGCCCATCACCAACCAATAGAAGTTTCGATGGCACCGTTTGTCTTATCAGATTGTAAGTATGTATCACATCATCGATGCGTTTTATTTTCCTGAAATTGGAGGCATGCAAAATGATTTTTTCGCCTTTGGGAGCGATAGCCATTTTGAATGCATCAATGGGTTTTTTATTAAACCGGTGAATATCCACAAAATTATGAATCACACTTATCTCTTTCTCAATGTGAAAATTCAAAAATGTTTCATCTTTTAAATTATTTGAAACAGCTGTGATGGCATCACTTTGGTTTATGGAAAAGGAAACAACAGGGGCATAGGTTTTATCTTTTCCAACCAGGGTGATATCAGTTCCATGTAAAGTTGTTATAAACGGAATTTTGATTCCTTCATGCTCTAATATTTTTTTTGCCATATAAGCAGCAGAAGCATGTGGTATGGCATAATGCACATGAAGCAAGTCGAGGTGGTTATTCTTAACAACGTCAACCAATGTACTGGCAAGTGCAGTTTCGTAGGGCGGGAAGTCAAAAAGCGGGTAGGTTGGTACCCTCACCTCATGATAAAAAATATTGGCGCTAAACCCTGTTAAACGGACGGGTTGTTGGTAGGTGATGAAATGAATATGATGTCCTTTGTCTGCTAGCGCTTTGCCTAGTTCTGTAGCTAGTACACCACTTCCTCCAAAAGTTGGATAGCAAACAATCCCTATATTCATCTTCGAGTTTTAATTTTAACGAAATTAGACATTTAAAGTTCAGCCTATTTTGTTTAATATGGGAAAATCATTCTTATTTTAGGTATCACAATTAACTCATCCAAACTCATAAAGCCACCGATATGACAAAAATGACATCTTTCGCTATTGCATGCTTATTATTTGCCGCTTCTGCTTTTGCACAGGAATCAAACGATTCCATTATGTTTAAACGTATTTCTGATGAAATTTTCATGAATGGTACTGCTTATTCCAACCTGCGTTTTCTATGCAAAAAAGTTGGACCTAGATTGTCTGGCTCTGCTGGAGCTGCAAAGGCTGTTGAAGAGACGGCCCGCATGTTAAGGGAAGCTGGTGCCGATACTGTTTTTCTTCAGCCTTGTATGGTGCCGCATTGGGTTAGGGGTGAAAAGGAAGTGGGCAAAGCCTTACTTATTGATGGCAAATCAATGAACTTGAATATTGTATCGCTTGGAAATGCTGTGGGCACTCCTTCTAGTGGCATTACAGCCCAAGTGGTAGAAGTGAAAAATTTCAAAGAACTAGAGGCATTGGGCCCCGACAAAGTAAATGGCAAAATTGTGTTTTATAATTTCCGGATGGACCCCCGTTACATTAACACATTCAAGGCCTATGGTGAAGCAGGTGCTTACCGTGGACAAGGCCCCTCCAAAGCTGCTTCAATGGGTGCCGTTGGGGTGATTGTAAGAACATTGTCTCCTGTGTTGGATGACAACCCACATACGGGAGCAACTCGTTATGATGAGGACAAACCCAAAATACCTGCTGTTGCAATCAGTACAAATGGTGCCGTTGAGTTGAGCAACGCGATCGCAAGTGGCAAGGTGAAAAATATTTATTTTAAAACCAATTGCGTTATGCTTCCCGACGAACCATCCTTCAATGTAGTGGGTGAAATACGCGGTTCAGATTTTCCTGATGAAGTAATCACCGTTGGAGGACACCTCGATAGTTGGGATCTTGCAGAAGGGGCCCATGATGATGGAACTGGATGCGTACAAAGCATTGAGATCATCCGCGCAATGAAAGCGCTTGGATTGAAACCGAAGAGAACCATCAGGGCTGTTATGTTTATGAATGAAGAGAATGGCTTAAGAGGAGGCACCGCATACGCGGAGGCTGCAAAAAAAGAAAACAAAAAATTCATCATGGCCATGGAGAGTGATGCAGGTGGTTTCACCCCACGTGGATTTGGCTTTACTATGCATCCTTCCCAAAAAGAAAAACTGCTCTCATGGAAACCCCTATTTTCCCCATACACTGCTACTGAATTTACTGAAGGTGGTGGCGGTGCTGATATAGGCCCCTTAAGGGCATTGGGAACGGCTATGATTGGACTGAATCCAGACACCCAGCGATATATGGATTTGCATCATGCAAAAACTGACGTATTCGAAGCGGTAAGCGAACGCGAATTGAATTTGGGTGCAGTAGTGATGGCGAACATGATTTATTTGGTTAGTCAGTACGGACTATAATAAGACAGGGTGCTTCCTTTTACTATTATTTCCCTAATATAAATATTGCCGGCTCTTTTGGAAGAGCCGGTATATTTTTTTTCCATTCTGAAATTGTCATAGTTCTCACCCATTCATCTTTGGCTGTAAGATTCAGGCCTATGCAAAGTCTTGTTTCCGGAACACATGATTTCATAAATGACTCCAATAGTTGGTTGTTTCTGTAGGGCGTCTCTATGAAAATCTGTGAATGGTTTTCGACAATTGATTTTTTTTCAAATTCTTTTATTTTCTTTTCTCTCTCGGTCTTTTCCACTGGCAGGTATCCGTGGAATGAAAATCCCTGACCATTCATGCCGCTTGCCATTAATGTCAATAAAATAGAACTTGGTCCACTAATTGGCACTACAGATGCTCCCATTTTTTGAGCTTCGGCAACCAGCTTTTGTCCCGGATCCGCAATGCCCGGACACCCTGACTCGCTAACGATTCCGATTTTTTTTCCTTGTAAAATATAATCAGAAAACAAGTTCATGAAATCCAGCTCTTTATTTTCAATTTCAATCCATTCCTTGCTATCTATATTGAATTTGGGATCTATTTTTTTAAAGGCCCTCCTCGCTGTTCGGATGTTTTCTGCAAAAAAAACGTCGCACTGATTTATTTTTTCGTTTATATATGAGGGGATTGCATCAAACCCATCTTCTGCAATAGCGATTGGAATAAGATAGATTGTTCCTTTCATGAAGTAGCTTTATCGATTGGGGTTTTCAATTTTCTTTATTTGATGCATACTAATTGTTCCTGCAATAACGGCATATGCTGGCGCAAGAACCCAGCCAATCACCACAACAAAATGCATCAAATAAAAGATGATTCCATTTCCAATGGCAAGGCCTTTGTGTTGACCAATAAATTCGATGCTTTGCCCGGTACTCATTTTATTCCTTTCACATGAGTAGTCGAGCATGGAAAATCCATAATAATAACATTCAATCAGTGCAGCCAAGATGGGGGATGCCCAACCTACTATCGGAAGGAAGGAAAGAAAGAATATGGAAAATATGTAAACTGTTTGCCAAATGGTATTGCGTGCCGCCATCTTTATGCCTCTACTTACATCTGATAAATATTGTTTTAATTCAAATTTTGATTCCTTGCCTTCAATAATTGCTGATGTTTTTTCACTGAGATAAGAAAAAACAGGGGCTCCTACAATGAGCCAAATGTATTTAAAAAGGGAAAAGTAAAGTAGCATTAGAATGAGCCAGAGAATAATTCCAGCCACAGTAAAAAGGAAGCCGAGTAGGCTACTTTCTAGTTTTGTCAACCACGTTTGGAGACCTGTTTCAATGGTTAGATAGGCAATTACCGAATTGGCTGATTTCCCAAAAAAGTACATACTGATGGCAAAAAGGACAGCATAAAAGATGCCTGGTATGATAATCCACTTCCACAACTTATGTTGTCTGATGAATTCATGGGCCTGGAAGTATGACTGAATGGATATGACAATTTCCTTTAGCAATAGGCTTGTTTGAGTGATGGCAAAATACACAATAATATCGAATCATGACTGTTGTCATTTAATCAACATGATGTTGTATTTTGGATATTTGATTAACTTCAGTAAAAATGTCCCATTGGATAAAAAACAGCAATCTGGAGTAGGGTCTTATTTGTATTTTTTAATCGGGCCTGCTTTGTTCCTTTTCTTTTTCTGGAGTAATCCATTTGGATTGGACCCCATTCCCTGTAAGGTACTGGCAGTAGCAGTGCTAATGATATCATGGTGGATTAGTGAAGCACTTCCCATGCCAATTGTTGCTCTTCTCCCATTGATTATTTTTCCGTTGTTGGGCATCTCAAAATTTTCAGCAGTTGCAGTGTCTTATTCAAATGAAGTGATTTTTCTCTTCATGGGTGGTTTCATGATTGGCCTTGGTATTGAAAAATGGAACCTCCATACAAGGATTGCACTAAATATAATTCGCTTTACCGGAACCGGAGGCAATAAGATTATTCTCGGATTCATTCTCTCAACAGGATTGATAAGTATGTGGCTTAGCAATACGGCTACCACCATGATGATGTTTCCCATTGCACACTCGGTGATTGCTGTTGTGGAAAACATGAATATAGGTAGCCGAAATGCAAAAAATTTCTCGCTTTGTATTATGCTTAGCATTGCCTATGCTTCAAACTATGGAGGAATAGCAACTATTATTGGTACACCTCCCAATGTTGCTTTTGTGTCATTTATCAGTAATCAGTATGGTTATGATATTCCTTTTTTAAGCTGGTCGTTGATATGCACCCCCATTGCAATTTTACTCTTGTTTTCCTTGTATTTTTTATTGGTCAATTTATATCCAAATAAAATTCAATCAAGCCTGGAAATGAATACGCTTGTAAAGGATGAATTGAATAAACTAGGCCCCATGGCAACTCCTGAAAAAAGGGTGCTTGCTATTTTTTTGATTACTGCTTCCTTATGGATAACAAGGGGATTTATCAATCAATTGGGTCTTGTTAAATTGGATGATAATATGATTGCCGTATTTGGCGCATTACTGATGTTTTTAACGCCTTCCGGAAAGTCATTTCATAAAAACGAACGAATCTTATTGTGGTCGGATACTTCTAAAATGGCTTGGGGTATTCTCTTGCTTTTCGGAGGTGGGATGGCCCTGGCAAGTGGCTTGGAAAAATCGGGTTTGATAGCTCTTTTAGGAAATTGGATGGCAGCATTTGCAAACGGGAGTTCCATTTTTATACTTATAATTGGCATTGCAATATTGTCCATTATGCTCAGTGAAATAATGAGCAATGTTGCCCAAGTAATTGTTCTAGCACCCGTAGTAACTGGAATGGCTGCTTCCTTGAACATGGATCCACTGTTGTTAGGAATACCAATGACATTGGCAGCGAGTTGTGCTTCCATGTTGCCGATGGGGACACCTCCCAACGCAATTGTATTCTCCAGTGGCCATATCAGGTTGAAAGAAATGTTAACTGCAGGACTGATTATGAATGTAATTAGTGTTGTGTTGATTTTATTGTTTACCTACTACTTGCTTCCATTTTTAATGACCATGAAGTAGCAATACTTTAGTATTTGGGACAGTTTATTCTTTTCTTGAATGGGTCTCTAAATTTAGCAGTATACATAATTGATATTTCAGCGCCACCTCTACTCATTGAAGCTGGCCTCAGGGATGAAATATTAATATCATAGGTAAAACCAACCCTTATGCCTTTTGTTTCTAGTGCTAAGTATGGTATGATCGCATCTCCAATCCTGTACCAAGCACCTGCGTAAAGCTCTGTTGGACTGTCATAATTCTGATTAAGATTGTGGGAAAGCGCAGCGCCACCAAGAAACTCAGATGCATTCGCCTGGTTTTGATAAATGAAGCTAGCGTTAAATGAGCTGTATAATCCCATTGGCAAATAAGTTCCCCCATGTATTGTTGTTCTTGGGTTGAGTGAAAGAGTACCGCCTTGAAAAGAATCATTTGGCTTATTTACATGGTAAAATGATCCACCAACATAAATGCTATTTTCATCATTTGTACTCATGGCATATAATATTCCAACATTGAGATCAAAATAATTTAGTGTTAATGGATTTGCTCCAAAAAATTCTGACGTGCTTCCAGTGAATCCATCGCTACTGAGCTCGTCTTCAAAATCAGCTCCAGATATATCTAGTTTTTTTTGTGCCACGGTTCCTTGAAACCCTAGCGTGAGTTGGTTTCTTCCATCTTCATCCAATGCTTTTGAATAGGCGGTTGAAATGCTGTAAAAATTATTTTTTATGAAATTGTTTCCGGTTTTGTCATTCACAGCTAAAATACCAACACCCCAAGTGTCGTAATACCCGATTCTATTGTTGAATATTGAAAAATCATAAGCAACCGTAGAAGTTGTGAATGCATTGTTGATGGAAGGCCATTGATTTTTTTGGTTTGCAGATAATCTAAATGCTCCATCAAATTTTCCGGTATAGGCAGGATTTAGCGTTAAAGGCGATGAAAAATACTGAGAAAAATGGGGGTCTTGTGAATAAACAAGTTCACTACTGGTTGAAATCAGTAAAATCAAGAAGACCACTGTACTGTATCTCAAGCAATGCATGTAGTTTTTTTATGACTGAATTTTTTCTCCATAGCAAAGATCACCCGCATCGCCCAACCCTGGCACGATGTAGCCCTTTGCAGTAAGCTCACTATCAATATCCCCGCACCATATTTTCGCCTTTGGAATAATTCTTCTTACATAGTCGATCCCTTCTGTGCAGGCAATCACAGACACTATGTGTATTTCACTGAATGCACCTTCTCTTCCAAGAAACTCTACCGTTTTAACCAGGGAAGCACCAGTTGCAAGCATTGGGTCGCAAAGTATAATTGTTCTGTTTTCGAGTGGCGGGCAAGATATATATTCAAGACTGATTTCAAAACTTCCGTCTGCATGATGCTTTCTGTAAGCAGCAATAAAGGCATTGTCTGCCATATCAAAATAATTCAGCAAGCCCTGGTGCAGAGGCAGTCCTGCGCGCAAAATTGTTGCAAGCACTGGTTGTTGCTTAAGCACTTTTTGTTTTGATATGCCGAGGGGTGTATTGATTTCTACTTCATCAAATGCAAGCAATTTGCTGATTTCATAGGCTGCAACCTCGCCAATCCGCTCTATATTTCTTCTGAAACGCATCCTGTCAAGTTGCACACTGGTATGTCGAAGTTCGCCAATCCAATTACTTACAAGTGAATGATGTTCGCTCAAATTTATGATCATACATTGCTTATTTTTGTGATGTAGGGTATAAGACAAAACTAACCCCTTTGGTTTTAAATCCTATAAATAAAGATGATTTATCGTATAAAAATCCACTAAAAAAAATAACATGATTTACCGTGTATTGGGTTTGATGAGTGGGAGTTCCTTAGATGGGTTGGATATTGCCTTTGTAGAGTTTGAAGAGAAAGGTGGAAAGTGGACTTTCTCTGTTTTAGAGTCTACATGTGTTTCTTATCCCGCGGATATGGAACAACGCTTGACAAATGCTCATGTGTTAAGTGCCCGCGATTTTGTGAGGTTGCATGCTGAGTATGGGCATTTTCTTGGCGAAGCGGTCAATCGTTTTATATCTGAAAAAGAGTTGGGTTATAAGGTGTTTTTGGTATGTTCTCATGGTCATACTGTTTTTCATGAACCAGGAAAATTTAGCACCCAACTGGGTGATGGTGCAACGCTTGCAGCGTTAACTGGATTGCCAGTTGTCTCTGATCTTCGGTCGATGGATGTGGCTCTTGGTGGACAAGGTGCACCGATTGTTCCCGTAGGAGAAAAATTACTTTTTCAAGCGCATACTCTTTTTTTGAATATTGGTGGTATTGCAAATATCTCTTATCATACAGATGAATTACACCAGGCTTTTGATATTTGTCCTGCAAACAGGGTGCTCAACATGATAAGTATGCAGCTACAAAAAAAATTTGATGAGGATGGTGCTATTGCATCATTGGGGATGGTAAATGATTCGCTGCTTAATGAACTCAATCAGCTAGACTACTACAAAGAAAAGAAACCGAAGTCCTTGGCAAATGAATTCGGCACCGATGTGGTTTATCCACTCATCCTTTCCCATAAGTTGAATACGAGTGATTCGATGGCAACGTATGTCGAGCACATTGCCATGCAAGTTGCGAAGGCTGTTAATGGCTTTTCCATCAGCGAAATTGATGAATCTTCATCCATAAAACTATTGGTAACTGGGGGAGGTGCATTTAATAAACAGTTGGTATCTAGAATCCAATATTACTTGGCACCATATAATGTACAAGTTGATATTCCACTGCCAGTAATTGTAGAATACAAAGAAGCGCTTATTATGGCACTGCTAGGTGTATTAAGGTGGCGTGAGGAGGAAACGGTATTGTCTTCCGTTACAGGATCATCTCGAAACAGCATTGGAGGAGCACTCTGGATGGGAGCGCATTAAACTTATATTACCAAGAGCAAAAT
>CANJEF010000028.1 GCA_947472965.1 Sphingobacteriales bacterium | reverse complement strand
TGGTGATATTAGAATTGAAGGAAAAGTGTTGGGTAACATAAAAGTATCGGGGAAACTGGTGATTGGTGAAGGGGCGGAAATCAGGGGAGATATTCAGGCAAATCACCTGGAGGTTTTCGGAAAAGTTAAAGGCAAACTGGTGGTAGATGAATTTTTAGCAATAAAAGGGAATGGTGTTGTAGAGGGTGAGCTATTTGCTGCAAAACTACAAATTGAACCTACTGCATTTTTTTCAGGTGTTTCACACATGCATGAACCTGCAAGTGTGGTTGTGATTAAAAAAGAAGACCATAAAATCTGAAGCGAAGTGGTATCTTCCTAAAAATGAAAATTGGGATGTACTAAAATATTCCCCCTTGTTGTATTAAGGTTTTTTCCCCTTTGCAGGCGGGAAAAACTTATTTATCGTCATGGTAATGACGAATCTTATGACATAAAGAGACAATAATATTACAAAAAAAGACAATGAAAGGATTTGCGCCAAGAAGAGCGACTCAATCTTATTCATTTGAATGTCAGTCGTTCTGAAGTCCATCCAAATTGCATATACAGGAAGCAATAAAATTGCCACCAATGCAAGAAATATAAGCCATGTTAATTCATGAACAACCTTCTTCATGATGCAGTACGTATTATCATTTTAATTTATGGCTTTTTAACGTTGAAAGAAAAAGTGATGCGCAGCATTAAAAATCCGGCGAAAATACCAATGATAAATGCGCCCGCCATTTTCCATTTCATATCTGTAAAGAAATCAAACCATCCCAATATGGGCACGATGAGAATTGTACAAACCACGATGAAAAGATAGTAATACAAGTGTTGACTAAAAATGGATGTTCTTACTCTCCAATCAGAAAATGCAATGAAAAGTGAAATCACCATGGTCATGGCAAAGATCAAGGCAGTCAGAAAAAGCAAGTCGGAATAACGTACAAAAAAATTGGCAACCTTAATTGGATAACCATTTATTGCAGCAACGGGATCTGAAACTAACAAAGTGTCCGTTGCATATTTATCACTGATAAGGCTCCAAAATTCTTTATGCCCTTGGTCATATCCCAATGCCCACAATCCAACTCCTTTTAATTTTTTGGTAAGCGCCAGATCCATTTTTTTGCCAAGCGTATAATCATCATCAAACCAACACTCAACTGATGTGCTGTCGGGAAATTCAAGAAAATAATAGTTGGTCATGGACTTTACATCCAACGTTGGCTGTAAATCAAATGAAGTGTCTTGCTGATTATAAAGCTGCTTCATTTCCCTATATGTAATTTTCTTATCGAATGTAGTTTCAATATACCCCTCATTGCTCCATTTGCCTTTCCATTGTGAACCATACAAAGGCAATGCAAGAATTGTTCTGGAGGTATCTATTCCCTGGAAAATATAATCATTGAGTGTCTTCTCCAAACTCGGTCCTTCATCAGCCATCATAGGCGCTACAGCCCCATTCGATTGATCGGTAATCGGATAATCATACCCTTTGATTACACACATGTCTGTATGCTTTTGAAGTTCTACAACATCATAAAATCCATCTGAATTGTCGGAAGGCAGTGTAATTGAAATATAACTTCTTATCCCGTTCAATTTGGAATCAAGACGAATACGGAAATATTCAACAAATTTTATAAACTCCCTTTTTTGGTCAAAAGGAATGCTTTCAAAATCCAGGTCCACACCATCAGCATTTTTTTCTTTCAGCAATACGGTAACTGAATCAATGAGCGTATTCCAGGCAACTTCATTTTTTAAAAACGTTTCATTTTGTTCAAATCCATGACAAGCAACAGTGAGCAATACACGGCAATTTTTTTCATGGGCCGAATCAACCATGGCAATAGAGCGCCACATGCTTATGTTTTCGGGATTCTGATATGAACCTGTTGTTGGTTCAACATTATATGAATAAAATGATATAGTCGTTAATAATTCATATGGATATGATGTCCATAAATCACCCATCCAACTCGGATGCCAACCAAAAATTTCCACACCAGGGTGAAGAGTGGTTTTGCTTGAATCTATAATATAATAGGATTTTCTGCTGCTGTCCCATTTCAAATTACCAGGTACTACACCTTTGTCATTTAGATTCAATGCTGTGTACAAATACTCATAGTCATTGATCAGGTTTTTTTGTTTTATTGGCGCAAAATTTTGAGCAGAATCCGAAGTTGCCTTACCACTTTTAACGCCAGCACTTGATAAAGCAGAACTAGCCCCTCTATTCAAAAAGTTGACTTCTGAACCAACCCTGCGTGTGCTGCTCTTCAGTTGTGAATATTCTCGTCTACATCCAGCAATTAACAGAATGAGAAAAATGAAACTTTGATAACTTAAAATTTTGAGTCTTCTCATAATACAGATAGGATTATATATTCCTGACATGTTTTTTCTGTTACTTCTTCCTCGGTCTCATATGAATTTGTATACAAGCCAACAACATTCAGCAATACATCATAATTATATAATGTGGAATTGTTCCTTAGTGTCATCGACAAACCAAATGGCATTTCCGGATTTGTAATTGAAAACCCAGCATAGTTATTTCTTAGGTTAAAGGAAGGTGTTGTTTGCTCATTCCCTTTATAAGTTCCTTGAAATGTTCTCAATGTAAAATGTGTACTGTCTTCAATGGAAAACTTCAAATCGGGATGCTTTTCCTCGGGCAATGGAATAAATCCTTTTTTTGTAAGTTCTTGCAAGAGGTACACTGCAAGGGGGCCTTTTTCACTATAGGCCGTTGCCTGTTTTTCCCACTCCTGCCTTACAGACGTTTTTGATCCAAGCCAATACGCCCAGGCAAAGTAATTTTTATCACTGCCAAAAATGATGGGAATATTTAATTTGTTGTTCTTCGTGATATCTATGGAAGAAGGTATTGAAAGAGATTGATTATACAAGGACTCCACCATAGTGTCGTGAGACACCCTTTTTACTTTTAGCACATTAAAGAGGGTATCACATTGGTATTTGAAGGCAATTCTTTTTTGCGCTGCCTTTTTTGTAATAAGCAACTTACCCTTTGAGCGCAATACACCCCTGTTCGTAAGATTTATTGCTATAGCACCATCCATTGCTGCAATCAAGGTTGATCTTATTTCCTTATTTTTCTTATTTCGATTCAAATTTAATCGCACCTCTTTCCCTTCAATGATCTCAATCTCATCAAAACCTGCTCCACTCATGATACGATAAATAATGGTTAAAGTATCCCCTTTTTTGACTTCATAATTTAAACTTTTTATCCCCCCAAGTCTATTTATTGTAAAAACCAAGTTTGCTAAAACTAAATCTTCATTAGTATAAATATTAAAGTACGGGAGAATATTAACCTCAGATTCATTGATAATAATCATGCCTTTTTCTAGTAGCTGATTTCTTAAGGTATCAGCTTTGATTTTCAAACTATCCATCGCATCATCACCTATATTCTCCAATGAGGAAGGATACATTTGCCCTATGACTTCATGCTTGAAATGATTAAAATCAGAAATGATAAATCCTTTACCTGAGTCAAGCGGACTTAGTTTATCCCCAATATAGGGGGCCCATTTTTGGGCACTCACACTGATAAGGCAATAAAAGAAAAAGCCCATCAGTAAAATGGATTGCCTAAAATATGATAACCGATTTATTTGCACGCTATGGTTTTTTTAGTTTTCGTTCCAAATCTCTTCTCAACTGCCTGTATTTTTCAGAAGCCGCATCTTGATCAGTCCTATTCTCAGCTTTCAAATTTGTTCCTTTGCTGGCTTCATTCGTAAAACTGGATGTATACAACTGCCTGTTTTGCTTGTAAACAGAGCGAATATAATCAGTTTTATACTCATATTCTTTCATTGAAATCAAGTGGTCATACGGGCCCTCTGGAGCGAACAATTTACTTAATATTGGAGTGATTTCAATAAGAATCAACAACAAAGTGATTGAAAAGGAGGCAAAACCTTCCATATCGTTCAATGCATTGAGCCTGGCCAAAAACCCAAATGAAAAATTAGCGTCGAGTCTCTTCTTATCAGCCTCAAATTCGGCATCCTGGTTATTGCGTTTTTTCATCAACTCACCAACCAACTGATCTATTCTTGATTTTTGATTCCCATATTCAGCAACGGCCTCTTCGTATTTTAATTTTTTGAAGTTGCATTCTGAACCTCGGCCTCTTTTACCAGTGCCACAAGTGCCATCACATTCACATATATAATCTTGATAATACCGTTCTTTTAACGCAAAAAACCCATTCAATTCCTTTTTAAACTCCTTTATCTTTTGGTCATTCAACTGGGTAGATTTCACATAGTCAGACTCCAAAGCATTCATGCTTATTTTTCTGGATTCAACCAATGATTGCTTAATTTCCGACCTAAACACTTCAATTTCAAGGGGTTTTGAAATCACAAGCGCAATAACCACTGCTAAAAAAAGCCTTGGAAGAGACTGAATAAATTCCTTTAAGGGCTCTCCATTTTTCCTGAAACTGGAAACAATATACCGATCCAGGTTGAAAATAATAAGTCCCCAAAGCAGCGACATAGGGGCACTGATATAAAAAACAGAAAATATCATCTGAAAGGCGAAAAAAGAAGATAATACGGCAATAACAGATGTTAGCAAAACAGTAGCGCCAATGCTTGTATATTTTATCCATTCCGAGTTTGGACATTTTTCAAGGATGTCTTCACTGCTGCCAGAGCAAAAAATCAAGAATTTTACGATGGCGGACTGTGACTTTATTTTAGTTTCAACCATTTGAATAATTTACTTGCCGCAGAACCATCCTGACTATGTAAAATTGGCAATGTTGTTTTTTGGATGGGTTCTTTGGATGTTAAGTTAATAATAGATGGCTGTTCAGTAACTGCAAATAAGTCGAGATTACGGTTGTAAACGCCCAGCGTCGTCTCCAAGGTAAATGAATAATTGTCATTGTCAAAAATCTGAAAAATATGTTCTCCAAAAACATTGATGAATCCCAGCTTTGCTTCCTTTAAAATCCCATTTGCCTTTGTTGACCATTCAATTTTAATCCGATCTCCTTTTAATACAGCATACGAGTGGTGGGGAGGGTTGGCTGAATCAAGGGTCACAAAATCTTTACTAGAAGGGTCGTATACAGACACTTTCAATTCAATAAAAGCATCGTCAACAACTTTGATGAAAACTGATTTGATCAAGATACCCGATTTGCTGCTAGCCTTGATCCGAAAAAGGGTATCCTCAAAAACGGGTATTGAAATGTTGCCAGTAGTATCAATGGTTCCAATAACAGGATCCAACAAAATAAAATCCGCATTCTCAACTTCCCAATACAGCTCAACAGACTCACCGGGCTGAACTTCTGTTTTATTAGCCTGTAAATTAATCCGGATATCACTAACTGAATAATCGAGTTTCTCAGATTTTGATTGAAGTACTTGAAATGCCTTCGCTTTATTGTAAATCAATTCCCCTGTATTACTCACTGCACCATAATCAACATTGCTTATAAGTTGTTTTTTATCAAGGATGGCAAAGCATTCAATGAACTGCTTTGATTCAGGAATGGCTACCAACGCTATATTCGACCCCGCAATTGCCATTCGCTTCAACGTATTCATATTCTTCAGGCCACGTTCACTTTGCGCTAAAAATACAATCAGCTCAACATGAACACCACGGTTCTGTAACTTGAAAATTTCAGCTTCCATTTTCTCAAGTTCTGCCATACCTGCCGTTATTTGTACATGCGATTGAAGCCTTTTAAGTTGTGAAGCAACTTCAGATCCCAAGTCAAATGGCCAATATAAATAATTAAACATTGTTTGTTTTATGCGATTAAAGTCAAATGAAATTTACCTTAATTAATTTGCTTTTAACTTTTATGAACTTGAAGTCTTGCCTTCCTTACCAAGCTCACGCATGACTCCATGAATAAGATTATCAGCTTGAATTACATCATGCCCATACCTTTTTGCATTAAGCCACGCAAACTGAACAGCATTGTTAATAGCACCTCCTGATACTTCAAATCTTTTTGCCAAATCCGGATAATCAATATTCGACGAAACATTGAATATTGCAAGTGCCTTTCTCCACAAGACCTCACGTTCTTTTGGCAAAGGAAGTGTAAAATGAATAATACTTTGGAAACGTCTGATAAAAGCCCTGTCGATATTGGGTTTCAAGTTTGTTGCCAAAATGATTAACCCATCAAAATCTTCAATTCGTTGAAGCAAGTATGATGTTTCCTGGTTTGCAAACTTATCCTTGGAGTCTGATACATCCGTTCTTTTTGAAAACAAGGATTCCGCTTCATCAAAAAACAGAATCCAATCCTTGTTTTCTGCTGTATCAAAAATACGTGATAGGTTCTTTTCAGTCTCACCTATATACTTTGATACAATTTGGGAAAGGTCAATCCTATATACGCTTCTATTGTGAATACTACCGAGCAATGAAGCTGTAAGTGTTTTACCTGTACCAGGAGGTCCATAAAAAAGTGCCCTATAACCCTTCCTGAACCTTTTTTTCAAGGAATCCATTGTCTTGATTTCCTTTTGATGCAACATCCATGTTTGCATATGATCAACTTCATCCATAATTTGATCATTCAATACAAGATCTGATAAGGCTAAACTTGTATAGATTTTGTTGGCAGGAAAATTACTGCTGAACTCAGGATCATAAACTTGCCCTATTGTTAGCAATGAAAGGCATTCATCAGATATGGTGAGTTTACCTGACCAAAATGTTTCCAGTTGTCCGATTTGCTGTAAACTCAGTACATTTTCCTTTTTAAAAAAATGGTCATCCCTAAATTTTTCAATCAACTCAATACGCTTGGAAATATTCTTACCGGCAATAACAAAGCAAACTGTTTCACCTGTTGGGATAAACCCTTTAAAATTACTGGCTTCATGACCCCCAAATTCGGAAAAAGCCCTTCCAATCGACTTGTTTTGAATAAAAAACCGATCAAACAATTGTGGATTTAGGTGCGGGATGATGGACATAACCAAAATAATCCGCTCCTCGATGGTCATTGAATGCTCCATCACAAAGTCCTGATAATGAGAAGTGGTATCCCAAAATTCAGGTGGGGGCACTAAGCTCACATCAAATTCCTGATCCTCAAAATAATGCTGTAGCCTTTCATCTAGGAGTGCAGAAAACCAGCTGATTTCCTCTTCTAAGAATGTAATATTATTCTCTTCCATATTATTTAGTTCCATACTACTACCAACCTGTCTGGCATCCAATTTAGCTTAATCATTGAAATATTCCAAGGCAAAGAATCCAAGAGCATATCATACGACTTCTTCTCAACAAACAACTCCCACCGGTTATCCCGCTTATATAGTCTCCCCTCTCTGCGCAGGAAAGTTTCCCGGAAAGTATCCGGTTTGCTATTTTTCAGCTTTGGCCAGTTTTGCAGAGCCCCCTTCAGCATTTTTTCAGATAATTCCTCCTCCTCAAGTGAAATATCAAAGGTAGGTTCAACTGGAAAATTCAATTCAGCTCCACACAAAATTTTATTCAAGGAAAGATTCCATTCCTCCATTTCCTTTTGTCCAGTAACAAGATATTGTGTTAATTGAATGGCCCTTGCGCGTTCTTCGTCTCCCAAAAAATCCTTTGCATTAGAAAGCTCCAGCATGGAAAAATAACGTGACAGAAAAGGCCATAGCAACACCAATCCTGCATTATAAACGGTAATGCCCTCTTCCGGATCCAATATTTCCTCTTCTCTTGCAGCTTGTTCAGCAGTATTTTTAACTTCCTCGGGCGATTTGAGTTTTCTTTTCTGATCTGGTGATATGTACTTTAATTCCGGTATCAACGCAACCAATCCTTTCCAAATGGATCTTTCTGAAATTGAAAATCTCCTAGCATCGAATATTTGCAATTGATGTACGATCGTATCATCGAGCTTTTTTAACACAGATTTTAAAAGCAGCTCAAGGATTTCAATGGGATCCTTTGTCTTTGAGTTAATGCCAGACCAAAGCAATAGAATATGATCCCACCTAGCCGATTCATTATCAATCCCAAGTACTTCCCATATATTAATGTTGAAATTATTTTTCATCAACATCTCAAATGCATTCAACTCTTTTTTCAACTCCGGATGTATGATGGAGAGAATTTCTACAGACATTCCTGTTCTCATCATCTGCACAATTCGCTTTCGGCTTTTTTGGTTGTGGGTTTTTATGTGCAAAATATACCTTACTGCATTGGGATTGGCCTTCATGTGCTTTAACAAAATTGAACGGAGTTCCTGCAAAGTAATAATATGGGCATCAGGCATGATCAATCCATACTCAAGAAAGTAGAGGAATATTTTTTCTACATCAGTTACAACCGCTTCTTTCTTTTCACTTGACTCACTAATTATTTTTTTTAGAACCTTCACGTTTTTGAGATCTTCCTTTTTGTGAATATCCAACGACTTCGAAATCGACCGCTCCATCTGCCGCACCTTTGAAATTTCACGCATCAAAAGATCAAGGCGGGATTCAGCAGACAACGTTCGCATCTTTGCAACATCATTGAATTGCTTCATAATTTTTAAGATGCTTTCATTATCGGCCTGTTCAAAGAAATCATTGAAAGCTTCATCAAATAAAGCGCGCAGGCTTTGATCTTTTACCAATGATGATATTCCAGACAAAACATATTCCTTCGCTTCATCGCGAGAAAATATTGTCAATATTTTATCAAGGCTATCAGGATGAAGGTCTTCATATTCCAAAAATGATGATATCCCTCTTTCTTTTATTGTTGATACAACTGATTTTTCATTCTCATTCATTTGATCATCAAGAATTTGTAAATTTCCTGATTGCATGAAAAACAATATGTCCTTTTCCAGGTCATTTTCATCCTTGGCAAATGGTCCGTCTATTGCTTCATTTGATTGATCAAGTAATCGAGGATCAGATTGTGACAATAAGTATTGCTCAACAATAAATTTAATCTCGTCTCCTTCACTACTCAATCCCAGTCCTTTTAGCCGTGGAATATTTCTGAGGGGAATTTTTGCTTCTGTCAGAATAATAAGTGCCCCAATGATGTCTGCTTTCTTCTTATTATTCAATATGGCCAACCACATTAGCAAATTTACATGAACCAATTCTTCACTTTTATATTTCCATATTCCATGCTGAAGAACAATGGAAATCAAAGCCTGAACACGTTTGTTTTTATCAGCATAAAGATTAAGCTGATCCAATATACCTGTCCATTGTGAGAATATTTTAGGAAGATCAACTCCCTTTGCCATGAGGTTCAATTCGCGCAGAAGGACCGGCAGTGATAAAAGTTTAAATAGTTTTGAGATTTCAGCATCGGTCCATTTTTTCTCACCAATCCAATGTTGAAATAATTTTGCTGCCTTTTCATTTCGCGTATCCTCAAAGAGAAGTGTATTGCTGAATTGCTCTGGCGTTAGTATGCCATTTGAAATATCCTTTGGTGGAGTTATTTCAGAAGTAGAAATACCTTGCGTAGTCAGTGATGAAAAAAGTTTTGTAAAAATATCTTTATCAATGGAAGAATCCTTGCTGACTGAATCTAATATTGATTTTTCAGGAATTCCTGCATTGAGCATCGCACTTACCAAATTTGAAAGCGTCTTCGGTTCTTTGTTTTTTAGTAATCCCAATTCACTGATGAGAATCTCATGCAAAACGATTGGGTCTTTTATTTTCCAAAAGGAAAACTTGAAGTAAACAGAAAAGATAAAAACAAATGCCTGTTTTTGTGTTTTATGCATCGCAGGCGAAAACAAAAACCGAATCCAT
>CANJEF010000027.1 GCA_947472965.1 Sphingobacteriales bacterium | reverse complement strand
TACAAATACATGCTTTACTTCCCCAACAACTAGAAAGGTATTGTTTCGCTTGATTGGAATGATTTCAGCCAATTCAAGTGCATACTGAACCTTGCTTTCCATAACATAAGGCGCCAGAAAATCCGCCTTGAATTCTGGGGTTAGACCAACCCGTTCAAACTCACTGATTCCAACATCATACTTTGCACTTGTCTGGTGTGCTGCAGACATGAATGATGGATGAATATGATTGATTGTATAATAACCTGTTTGCTCTATATTTTCAATTGTATGGGGCGCCGCTTCACGGGGTCTATTAATGAAACCTACCAACGCAGGGTCTGCTCCAATGTGGACAATATTGCTAAAAATTGCAAGGTTTGAAATGCCAGCAGCATTGATGGTCGACACAAGACTAACAGGCTTGAATCCAGATAATGAATTGATGAAATTGGCACGATAAAATCGATCCCATTCACCAATTTCTTTCATTGAAAAATATCTCATATCGTGTTAACAAGCTTTTGTTAAAATTGTTTTGTGCGTAAAACTTGGAGTCCGTGTTAATGGCTCTTTAAAAATTATTTTTTATACTGTTAAAGGGCGCTAACAAGTCCTGTTTAGCAGCATAATTGATATTACTTTGCCATCAGACAAACCGGTTATTTCAAATCAATTGACCAAATCAATACCATGAAAACAACACCAAAGCATCTCATTTTAACTTCTCTGCTGATACTCAGTTTTGCGCTGTCCAATAATGTGCTTTTTGCAAAAAAATATCTTGTAAAGGGAGGTTTGATGTCAGCCAAAATTGAACGGGCAACTTCAAAATCCAACAACTCCCACTTCATGTATGTGAATGGCTTGTTTAAAGAAAGAGGGCTGAGCGAAGACATTTTCATAATGGCCTTTGCGGGATTCGAAAAACTAGGAAAAGCAGGAATGTTGAGTTCAGATAGTATTATTACAATCATTGATTTTTCAAAGCCATCCAACGAAAAAAGACTTTATGTAATCGACCTGAAATCGGGTGAAATCCTCTATCATTCAGTTGTAGCACATGGAAGGAATACGGGGGAAAAGTTTGCAAGAAATTTTTCCAACAAACCAGAGTCACACATGAGCAGCCTAGGTTTTTACATCACAAGAAAAACCTACATAGGAGGCAATGGATATTCGTTGCAGCTTCAGGGAATGGAAAAGGGATATAACGACAATGCCATGACCAGGACCGTTGTAGTTCATGGGGCAGATTATGCTGAAGAATCTTTCATTGCCAAACAAGGATACTTAGGTAGAAGCTATGGTTGTCCTGCACTTCCAAAAGGAATTTCCAAACAAGTGATAGAAAAAATAAAAGATGGTAATATTCTATTCGCCTATTATCCGGATAATAACTATCTCAAAAATTCATCGTTACTAAATTGAAGGGATAGCAACATACCAAATTTCTATTGGTACATATTATTATAATTTAGAACCAGATTCCAGTTAATTGAGGAATTAATCCAACCAACAACCCGATTACAAGATCAAACCATGTATGATCTGAAATAATTTTTCTAGATGTTAAAACCAGACCCGTAATAAAAATTCCAATCATCATAGGAAGTCCTGAGCTAATTGTACCATCATACATAGTCAGGTAGAGAAGCCCCAACAACCCACCGCAGGCAATTGCATGCATACTAATTTTAAAATAGCTATTTGCGATGAGTGCAATACTTGATGCTATGAACATTCCTCTGCACATCACAACCAAAATAGTTGGATTTTCAGGCTGACTTCTAAATACATAGTAAGTCCAAAAGAAAAATGTGATACTGGCAATATAGGGGATGATTCTTTCCTTTTGGGTCTCTAACTTAACCGACTTGTTGAAACCAAGTCCCCGCAACAAGGCCACAACAAGTAAAGGGAAAAAAACATTGTTGTTGATTACTGTGAGAAGCTTGAGCAACTTTGCTTTTTCATTGAATCCCAAAAAATAAGTTGGGTGAATGAATAGCAAAAAGAAAGCCATATAAACACCTACGAAAAGGGGATGAAACAGAATTGATATAACCCTGGAAAAACCAACAATATATTTTGGAAATGATTCAGATGAGACCTGCATAATTTTATATCTTTTTCAAATTAAAGTTCCTTTCGCAACCTGGCAACAGGTATATTCAGTTGTTCGCGGTATTTGGCAACCGTTCGCCTGGCAATGTTATACCCTTTGTCATTAAGCATTTCAGTGAGACTATCATCGCTCAATGGATTTTGCTTGTTTTCCGAATGAATCATTTCACCCAAAATTGTTTTGACTTCCCTCGTTGAAACCTCTTCTCCAGAATCGGTGGTTAATGCCTCACTGAAAAAATACTTTAACCGAAAGCTTCCAAATTCTGTTTGAACGTATTTGCTGTTAGCAACCCTGCTGATGGTAGAAATATCGAGGGATGTTCTTTCGGCAATATCTTTCAATATCATTGGCCTAAGCAAGGTTTCATCACCACTGGAAAAAAAACCATGCTGGTGATCAATGATTGCCTGCATTGTATTATAAAGGGTTTCATGACGTTGCTTAATTGCATCAATAAACCACTTGGCTGAATCTATCTTTTGTTTTATGAACAATACGGCTTCCTTCTGCTTTTTATCTTTCTTGCTCCCCTTTTCATAATCACGCAACATTTCCTTGTACTCACTGCTCACTCTGAGGTCTGGCGCATTTTTCTGATTTAGCGTCAGCTCCAATTGTCCTGCATTGTTATAAATAAAAAAATCGGGGATGATATAATGTTCAGCCTTGTTCAGCTCCACCAGTTGTCCGCCTGGGCGAGGATTTAATTTTCGAATTTCATTAATGGCCTCTTTTATAGTCTCTTCACTGATTTCAAGCGACTTTGAAATTTTGTCGAAATGCCTTTTGGTGAATTCTTCAAAATGAAACTCTATAATACGAAGCGCATTCTTATATGAAAGTGATGAATGGTCTTTGGTTTTTTTTCGCAGTTGAATTAACAGGCACTCCTGTACATCGCGTGCAGCAACACCGAAAGGTTCAAAGTGCTGTATCAGCCTTATAATGTTTTCAACTTGATCTGCATCTACAATAATATTTTGTTTAAATGCCAGGTCATCAACGATGGAATTTGTATCCCTACGCAAATAGCCATCGTCGTCGATGCTTCCAATGATTTGCTCTGCAATCCGTTCTTCAGTAGGATCCAGGTTTAGAAGCCGGAGTTGATCTGCAAGCAACTCATGAAGTGATGATGAAACAGGCTGTGCAAAGGTGAGATTACCAGGCAATTCCGGCACTTGATCTTCTTTTAGCTTATAATCTCCTACTTCATCCTCATCAAGGTAAGTTTCATAGGGCTCAATTTCAGCTTCAACAGGCTCATCGGTAGGGACTTCATCATTGCCTTCGATCTCCAAATCGGCGCTCGTAACTTCCTGTTCATCTGACTCAGCACCTACATCCAGTGCAGGATTCTCTTCGATTTCTTCCTTGATCCGTTCCTCAAGCACAGATGTAGGCACCTGCAACAGTTTCATCAGTTGAATCTGCTGAGGGGAAAGTTTTTGATGAAGTTTTTGATAAAGACCCTGATGTAATGCCATTATTCAGGTAACACTGATTTTATAAAGTTGTATTTTCGTTACAAATTTACAAACATTTCAAGCTCGTTGGTGAGAATACTACCTATTATAATTTTTTCGCTTATTACAATGCATTGTGCAAATGCGCAGCCAAAACCCTTGGTAAAGGAAAGATTCATTTTCATTCCTTACAAATACGATATTGATAAGCCGAAGGCATCAAAAATGGCAAATCAAAAAATTACTGATAAGAAAACAGGTTTTTTTTGCAGGCAAGAATGGAAATTTGAAAAGAAAACAGGCCTACCACTTCGCGTTAGACTTGGCTCCCTCGAATACGTGAATAAACTGGAAGGGAAGTGATGTTAGAAAATCAGTGTGTATTTGGACTATTTGCCATTTCGAATGCCGTCCAGCAAAGCGTTCAATTTATTTAAATCATTGTTGTCAAGGTTCGCTAGAATTTTCTCTGTACCCTTCATGTTTTTATCAAGTCGTTCAAGTAACTTTTTACCCTCGTTGGTGATACTAATATCAACCAAACGCTTATCCTGCGTAGATACCTTTTTTACGACTAATTTTTGATTAAAAGCCTATCAACAATCCTACTGGTATCGCTCATTTTATCTAACATCCGCTCCCTAATTTTGAGGGTTGAAAGCGGCTCGGGATCACTCCCCCGTAAAATTCTTAAAATATTAAATTGTTGCATTGTAATGTCTTCTGGTGATAATGCTGCCTTCACCTTATCTGTTACCCAATGGTATGTATAAATGAGATTGATGACAGCCTTTTGGCTCTCACTTGTAAAGAATGGCTGATTTATTTCGGTTTCCAAAGACATGGTTCAATTCTTAAATTATATTTCTATTTGGATCTACAAATTCATGGGCATAAATCTTAATCAACACAATAAAATAACTGAATATCAATGGGCCAAATATAAATCCCATAAACCCAAAAAGTTGAAGCCCAATGATGACTCCAAAAATTGTTATTAGCGGATGAACATTGCCTATTTTTTTCATCAGTGTTACGCGGGCAAGATAATCTACATTACCAGTTATGATCAAGCTATATACAAGCAAGCCGGTAGCCTGTACATTATGGCCTTGAGAAAATAGGTATATCACCAGCGGAACCCAAATCATCATGGTGCCGATAATTGGAAAGAAGGCAAATACACCCGTCAGAAATCCCCACATCAACGCGTCATTTAATCCGAATATTTTATATCCCACGAAGGCTGCTACTCCCTGAATGAGTGAGATTAATGGAATTCCAATGGCATTGGCTTTAACCATATTTTTGGTTTCTGCAGCCAATGCTTTTATACTCTCCTGATGAAGCGGAATGAAGCCCAATACAGCACTCTCCATTTTTCTTCCACCAGTAAACATAAAATAAAGTACAAAAAACATAACAACCAGATTGCTTAGAATGGTTGCGGTGCTATTTAAAAACGTAGGAATATAGGTGCTCAAATTGGATTGCAAAGATGCTATATTATCGAACGATAAAATATCCTGACCGGTAAAGCCCTTAAGCTTTTCTGCAAGTGCTTTCAATCCAATAAACAATTCATCAGCATGGGAGAAAACATTGCTAATTCTTGGCGTTACAAGTACGATGGCGTAATAGAGTGGAGATGCGATAAGTAGAAAAAAAACAAGAATGATTATGGCAGCAGTTAATCCAGGTTTCATGCCTCTTTTTTCAGTATACCTAAAAAACCTTTCCCTGCCCAAAATGTAAAATGTAAGCGCGCCCATGAATCCGGGTAAAAAGAGATATAGTTCCCTGATGATTAAAAAAGCCAGGAATCCAATCAAAAGCAATAATACAACTTGCCTTATCCTATTGTTGAATTGTGTCATACCAGTACAATATAAAGAAATTTATGTAGCCCATACCTTTATGCCTTCGCTACAATTGGAACAAATATCAATGTTTTTTCTACTTTTTGACAACTCATTCCTAAAGGACTTGTATTTACTATTTTTCCATATCTCTTCCATGGAACTTTCATTCAGGTTTCCCAATATATGGTTTGCATCCTTATCGAAGCAACAAGGAACCACTTTTCCATCCCATGTAATCACATTGCTATGCCACATTTTCCAACAATGTGATTTCATATTACTTTTAACCATCATACTTCCATCACTGGACTTTTTATACCTGCTATATTTATCAATCGAAGGGATAAGCTTATTGGGATCATTTTTGTAATCGTACACTTGTGCTGTCTTAAACCAAATATCATCAACTCCCAATTCTTCTGCCAGCAGCTTTGCATTTTCAATTTCATGCTCATTGTGTTTCACAACCAAATACTGAAAAACAATCATGGGGGTTTTACGCTTCAGCTTTCTTTTCCAAAAGATAAGATTTGTAACACCTTCCATCACTTTTGATAAATCACCTCCAATTCGATACTGCTCATAGGTATCTTGTGTAATTCCATCAATAGATACGATAAGTCGATCTAGTCCGCTCTGAATTGTTTTTCTCGCCATCTCGCTGTCAAAAAAATGGGCATTGGTAGATGTTGCAGTATACATTCCTTTGGATGAAGCATATGAAACCATCTCGAGAAATTGCTTATGCAAAAACGGCTCACCCTGAAAATAAAAATTCAGGTAAACAGACTTCTTATATAGTCCATCAACTTTATCCTTGAATGAATCAGTCCGTATAGTTCCAGTAGGCCTTGTAAATGACTTGAGTCCACTTGGACATTCAGGACAAGACAGGTTGCATGCAGTACCGGGTTCAATCGAAACAGAGATTGGTACTCCCCATACGATTGGCCTTGAAAACAACCTACTCAAATTAAAACTTGCATGCAGTTTTACTGCATTCAAGATCCTGGGAAGGGTCATTTTTGAAAGCAGGTTGAAAGTATCGGTAAAGTTAATTTTTTGCATCGCATTGTAAAAGTAGAATAAAGTGTTGCTCGTTCAGTAAATTGCCAAAGAATGCCAAGAAATATTAGAAAATTTTATAGTAGGTTTCTCAAAAACCAATCACAGGCATGGATTATTTCATGCCTTTTCTTGATGGTATGCAACCATGGCATGTCACAAAAAACGAATCCGATGTTAGAAGCCACAAAAGAATTGGCTGATATTGAACAAAAGTATGCGATTCGCAAAGCGATATCCTCCTCAAAAAACGCCTTACTTAGCAAAGCCTCTGCAAATTTTGACATCCATTATATTTCTTGTAACTGGAACATTGACCCTGCAATCAGGTATATCCAAGGAAACATAAAATTCGGGTTTATTATCACGGAAAAAACAAGTTCAATTATCCTTGACCTTGCCAATGAACTCATTGTTGACAGCATTCGGTCAAAAAATACAAGACTACCATTTACACGACCATCAGATAATTCAGTAGTCATCAACCTAGGAAATTCCCTAGAAAAAAGTACCAAGGATGAATTAACCATTTTTTATAAAGGCGTTCCCCCTGCGGCCAATTCACCCTTTAGTACCTTCTCCAATTCATCGCATGCAGGAGTTCCTGTAATGTGGACCTTGAGTGAACCCTATGGAGGCAAAGATTGGTGGCCATGCAAAAATGGACTTAACGACAAGACAGACTCTGTTGATATTGCCATCACTACACCTGAAAAATATACATCATCAAGTAATGGAATGTTGATGAAGGAAAGTGTTTCTGCTGGAAAAAGAACTACGTATTGGAAACACAGATATCCAATTGCAACATACTTGATAGCAATTGCAGCTACCAATTATATTGTTATAAAAGACTCCATTCAACTTGGGAGCAAGTCACTTCCTCTGATGGAACATGCTTATCCTGAAAGGGTCAGTGAGTTTATCAATGCGGCAAGCATTACCAAAAGAACCATGCAACTGCTTCACAATACGTTTACTCCCTACCCATTTATCAATGAACGGTATGGACACACGCAATTTGGATTTGGCGGCGGCATGGAGCACCAAACCAATTCATTCATGTATAATATGAATGAGACTTTAATTGTGCATGAACTGGCACACCAATGGTTTGGAGATAAGATAACATGTGGTTCATGGAAGGATATTTGGCTTAATGAAGGTTTTGCCATCTTTTGTACCAATTTGAATATAGAAAAATATTATCCTGAAAGTACCTTACTCTCGTTATATAAATCGCAAATCAATTTTATCACTTCAAATAAAAAAGGAAGTGTGTACGTAGATGACACAACAAATGTTGGCCGAATTTTTGATTCAAGGTTGACATACAACAAAGGTGGATGGGTTTTACAGATGCTGCGCTGGAAACTAGGAGATGAATTATTTTTCAAGGCAACCAGAAACTATCTTGAAGATCCAACGCTTGCTTACAAATACGCCTATACAAAAGACTTGAAAAGACATTTTGAAACATCAAGTGGAAAAAATCTTGATGAATTTTTCAACGACTGGGTATATGGGCAAGGCTATCCAAGCTACCAGCTGAAATGGTATTCACTCGGGAAAAGCTGGGTGAACACAAGCTTGTTTCAATCAACCTCTGATAGCTCAGTCAATTTTTTTGAAATGCCCGTTCCAATCAGATTCAAAAATAAATTAAGAGATACAACGATTATTATTAACCATGAAAAAAATGGGCAGGTCAACTTTTTAAATATTGGATTTTTAGCAGATAGTGCATTCATTGATCCTAAGCTGAAAATTATTTCTTTAAATAATACGGTAACCAAAGCCCAGTCAATTACAAATGATGATGACATCATCATTTTCCCCAATCCAGTTAAAAATTCATTCAACGTACTAATCAGTAATTTAAAAGCAGGCACCTTACAAGTTTCACTGTATAACGCCAAGGGCCAGGCTGTTTGGCAAAAGTCAAATGAAAATTTTAATGGCGAAGCGTTATACAATATTCCTTCAGAACAACTATCGTCCGGCATTTACTTCCTTAACATAAGAAAAGACATGGAGCCAGCGATTGTTAGAAGAATTTTGAAATGAGGATGAACTACCTTGGAGACGCATTACTAATCATGAACATTTAAGCCAATTCATTGTTTCACTATTATGGAACCGGAAGTACGTGAATTTTTACAGCGAATCGTATGGTCATTGTCAGCCACCTTGGTATGGCTGTTGATCAATACAATTGCAGGTTTAAGATTTCAACTTGCTCTTTTCGACCAGTCCCACCGAATTGGAACAATCATTTTTTATTGCTGGTTTTTCGGCAGTTTTTTTATTCTATTCAGAATATTCAAGCGGCTCTGGAATAAGCATCTCTGAAAAAATACGTGGTTGCAAGTAATTCCAAACAGGTCTACCCCAACTTACTTTGCATCAAGTATCAATGGAGTTCCCTTAGATGGCATCACGATGATCTTCGCGTTGGCAGACTTAGCCAATTCTTTCATAGCCTGAATTTGCTCATATTGTAGCTGCTTGTCATTCAAGCTGCTGCTTACAATTCGCTGGTAATCTGAAATACCTTGTGCTTCAACACGTTTTCTCTCAGCTTCCTGCCTTTCCTTTTGAAGCACAAACTGCATCTTTTGTGCTTCCTGTTCGGCATTTATTTTTTGTTCAATGGTTGATTTCACAGAAGCAGGGAGTGTGATATTCCTGACAAGTAAATTTTCAAGTATCATACCGCGCTTTTTGAAATCAGCTTCAATGGTTTTGAAAATTCTTGATTGAAATTCATCGCGTTTCGTTGAATACAAGGCCACGGCCTCATAATAAACTGAATTATCGCGTATTCTTGTTCTTGTAATAGGACGAACTATTTTATCTTCATAGTCAACACCAACCTCGCGGAGTAACCTGCCAGCCTCAGCTGGATTAACACGGTAAAGAACAGAAAGATCAATTGTTACTTCAAGTCCATCAGACGTCAATACCTTGATCGCATCGTCGCCTGTTTTTGTTCCTTCGTCGTGTACACCACTCATGGTATAATTCAACGTTTTGATATCGATGGTTGTAACATCCATCAATGGGTTGATAAAACTCAAGCCACTTGTAAGAATTTCGTCTTGAACCTTTCCAAAAAGAGATTTCACTCCAACATAACCAGCATCCACTTGTCTGATGCTAGCGGTAAGCACACCAAGAGATGCAATGACAATTCCGGATGTCCTTACAGGTTTTGCAAAACGGGCAAATGGTCCTTCTGAATTGCGCGATGCATTGCCGATTACAAATAATATGATGCCGATAATCAATAGAAAC
>CANJEF010000026.1 GCA_947472965.1 Sphingobacteriales bacterium | reverse complement strand
TATATTTTTGCAGGTGAACAAAACTTTTTTTGTTACCCTAGTAACTTCAACTTTCATTCCAATCATTTTAAGAATACTTTTCAACATGGGGGTATTTCAATGGAAGAAATGATAGTGCCTGTCGTGAGCCTGTCTAGCAAGTAAACGAAAAATGATTATACACAACAAGCATGAAAAATGTTCACAACTAATTCAACTATAGGCGTGTATGCTTTTGGCCAATCGTTAAATTTGTAAAAAAGGAACATGAAGATTAAGTATACACCTGCAACCCTTGAAAAAATAGAAAAACTGATTTCTGAGGCAGGATATGTGGTGCGTTATGAAAGGGGTACTTTTCAAAGTGGGTATTGTATTCTTGAGTCAAGGAAAGTGGTGGTGTTGAATAAGTTTTTGCAAATCGAAGGAAGAATAAATACATTGATTGATTTGTTGGGAATCCTCATCATAGAATCAGATCACTTGAGCATTGAGAATAAAAAATTATACGAGGAATTGTTATCAAAGCCTGAAGTGTTGGCTTAACCTCTCGGGTAACATCACCTCCAAAACCTTTTTAAATTGCCATTTACCATTGAATTTTTAGGAACTGGTACCAGCAGCGGTGTCCCCATGATTGCATGCAAATGCACCGTATGCAAATCCATTGATAAAAAGGATAAACGATTAAGAAGCAGTATTCACGTTAAATCTGAAGGAACTTCTTTGGTAGTGGATACCACACCTGATTTTCGGTATCAAATGCTACGTGCTGAAGTGCAGCATCTGGATGCAATATTATTCACCCATTCCCATAAGGATCATTTGGCCGGATTGGATGATATAAAGGCATTTAATTTTATTTCGCAGCAACCTATGTTGCTATACGCGAATCAGGAAACAGCAAATGCCATTCAACGCGATTTTTATTATGCATTTGCTGAAAAAAAATATCCCGGGATTCCAGAATTGGACCTGACTATTATCAATAACACCTCCTTTTCGGTACACGACATAGATGTAATGCCTATTCAAGTGAAGCATTTGAATATGGATGTTTTGGGATTTAGAATGGGAAATTTTACCTACATAACAGATGCCAATCATATTGCTGAAAAAGAAAAAGACAAGATAAGGGGATCCGAGGTGCTTGTTTTGAATGCACTTAGAAAGGAGAAACACCTTTCACACTTTACCCTTCAGGAAGCTATTGATCTGGCCACCGAATTGAATGTACCCAAGACATACTTTACCCATATCAGTCATCAAATGGGATTGCATAGCGAAGTAAGTGCAACACTGCCTGCAGGTATGTTTCTGGCGTATGACGGACTGGTTATTAACGTGAATTAAACACCATAAACAGGGTTTTCCCACTTGCTGGTTTTATCCGACATCTATAGTTTTGTGCATTCAAATGCAAAATAATTTTCGTGCTTTTTTTACTTTTTCCAGGAAAGAGCGTGTTGCGATATTTTTATTGCTGATCATCAGCAGCCTGATTTGGATAATGCCTATTTTTTTTTCCAACAAAAAAATCAATCCTGCATGGATAGCCATCACACCCATTGAATTGGATATAAGAAAAAAGGTATTAATCCATCGAAGCGACAGTAGTAAACAATACCTTCATAAATCTAGCAGGAAAACAGCAGCAGGGGCTGAGGTGGCCTTGTTTAAATTCGATCCCAATTTGGTTCCCAAAAACGATTTAATTGCGCTTGGTTTAACTGAAAGGGTTGCCGCTTCAATTGTAAATTACAGAGCTAAAGGAGGAATATTCAAAAAAACTGGGGATCTAAGAAAGATATATGGATTATCCACTGAAGATGCTAACCGAATCATACCATACGCTATAGTTGGTTCTGTATCCAATTCTACTGATTTGCCAAGTCCACATTTTATTAAACCTACATCTTCCATTCATCTAGATGTAAACCATGCTGACAGTTCAATATTCGAGACATTGCCTGGTATTGGTGCTAGACTTGCTTCCAGAATCGTTCGTTACAGAGAAAGGTTGGGGGGATTTTATACAATTGATCAATTAAAAGAGGTTTACGGAATAAACGATACACTTTATAGATCGATAAACAGCATGCTATACCTTGATGTAAGTGCTATCAATAAAATCAAGGTCAATGATATTGGGTATGATGAACTTTCCCGACATCCTTATATTGGTTTTTCAAAAGCCAAGCTTGTAATGGCTTTTCGAAAATCACATGGAAGAATAAATAATAAGGATGGACTTGCTAAAATGTTGTTATTGGATTCTGCTGGCCTAGAACGACTACTACCTTATGTTGATTATTGAGTTAGTCGAGAAAATCTTCCTCAGGCTTAGGACCATACTTGTCGAAAAGCTTATCAATAGCACCTGAAAATACCGGGAGTTTTGATTTGGCAAATTCTTTAATAATCCTAACTGCTTCAAGCGCCTGCTTTTCTGTCATCTTACCTTCTTTAACAAGTCTTTCTATCAGCTCTTTCATGTTAAATGAAGTTAAGCCACTTTTAACATGCTCATTTTGGCATGATCAAATTTCTGTTTGGCATATTCCAGTGTGAGGGTAAATTCTTTTTCTTTTGACGATGGCAGTTCAAACATAGCGTCCGTTAGGATATTTTCACATATTGAACGCAATCCACGTGCACCCAATTTATATTCCATGGCTTTTTCTACCATGAAATCCAATACTTCATCTTGAATTTTCAATTCAATGTCTTCCAGTTCAAACAACCGAACGTATTGTTTCATCAAGGCATTCTTTGGAACAGTGAGTATCGACCTAAGGGTTTCTTTTGTCAATGGATTCAGATGGGTAACAATTGGCAACCTGCCAAGCAATTCAGGGATAAGTCCGAATGATTTGAGGTCTTGTGCATTTACAAATCGCAGCAGGTTCGATTTCATCTCATCCTGCATTTGTTTGTTCACGTTGAAGCCAATTGAATTGGTATTTATTCTTCTGGCGATGATTCTATCAATGCCATCAAAAGCGCCACCACAAATGAAGAGGATATGTTGTGTATTAATCTTGATTAGCTTTTGGTCCGGGTGTTTGCGTCCTCCCTGCGGTGGAACCAATACCTCCGTTCCTTCCAATAGTTTAAGCAAACCTTGTTGAACCCCCTCACCACTTACATCACGTGTGATGGATGGGTTATCACTCTTGCGAGCAATTTTATCGATCTCATCGATGTATACAATGCCTTTCTCGGCAGCTGCAACATCGTAGTTGCAAACTTGCAATAACCTGGTAAGGATGCTTTCAACATCTTCCCCAACATAGCCAGCTTCCGTAAAAACAGTTGCATCTACAATCGCAAAAGGAACGTTGAGCAACCTGGCAATTGTTTTTGCCAAAAGGGTTTTCCCAGTTCCAGTTTCACCAGTCATGATGATGTTGCTTTTTTCTATTTCTACTTCTTCAGCGCTTGAATTTTTTTTCGTGTTTTTGGATTTTCCAGATTGATCCAATCTTTTATAATGATTGTAAACGGCTACTGAAAGAATCTTTTTGGCTTCATCCTGGCCAATAACATACTCGTCAAGATGGAGTTTCATATCCATGGGTTTCCTCACTTGCAGATTAAAGCTTGAGGAATGCTCATCTTTCGGTGCCACTTCCTGGTCAACGATCTCTCTTGCATGTTCAACGCAACCTTCACATATATGACCATCCTGTCCTGCAATGAGAATTTTCACCTCATCCCGGCGTTTGCCACAAAATGAGCAATGGATTGTTGTTTTTGCCATGGTTTAAAATTATGCTAAAGTGCCAAGTATGTGGCTATTCAAATATTAAAGTTTATCCAAAATGCCGTCTACGATACCGTATGAAACGGATTCTTTGGCATTCATCCAGTAATCCCTGTCAAAATCTTTCATCACTTTATCAAATTTCTGTCCACAGTTCTTGGCAAGTATATTGGCACCTAATTCTTTGATCTTTCTGATTTGTTCAGCCATGATTTCCAAGTCCGCAGAAGTGCCTTGTCCGCCTCCAGAGGGTTGATGAATCATAACCTCTCCATGTGGAAATATGAACCGCTTTCCTTTTTCTCCACCACTCAAGAGGATGGATCCCATGGAAGCTGCCATTCCCATACAGATGGTCGATACGGGTGAAGATATCATTTGCATGGTATCATAGATGACCATGCCGCTGGTAACTACACCACCTGGACTATTGATATAAAACTTTATTTCTTTACCGGGATCGATGGATTCAAGAAACATCAATCGTGCGCTAAGGTCTTTGGCCGAACGGTCGTCAACAACACCCCAGAGGAATATTTTTCTTTCCTCAATGAATTTTTTATCGAACCGGGCTCCAGACATCATTGTTTCCATGATGTTATTACTTTCCTTCGGCTCATTTTCCTCATCAAAGCGAGGGGCGAGGTATGATATGGATGGTATTTTCATTGTTTTTACTTTTGGGGTTTAGGATTTTTTTTGTTTTTTGGGATTCAGAATCAAAACCTCATCAACCAGTCCATACTCCTTTGCTTCGATAGCAGTCATCCAGAAATCGCGGTCGAAATCCTTTGCAATTTTATCTACAGGCTGCCCACTATGGAGTGACACAACTTCATACAATTCTTGTTTCAACTTTCTTACTTGCGCAACAGTGATCTCTATATCTGAGGCCTGTCCACCCGCACCTGCGCTGGGTTGGTGCATCATGATACGTGAATGCTTGAGTGCTGTTCTTTTGCCTTCTGTGCCAGCACATGTCAATACTGCAGCCATGCTTGCAGCAACGCCGATGCAAATTGTTGAAACGTCGGGAGTAACATACTGCATGGTGTCGTAAACGCCAAGTCCTGCATGGACGGAACCGCCCGGACTGTTTATATACATTTGAATATCTCTTGTTCGATCTGTACTATCAAGAAACAGCAATTGTGCTGTAACGATGTTGGCCACTTCATCTGTAATTGGGTATCCCAAAAAAATGATGCGGTCCATCATCAACCTACTGTATACATCCATCACGGCAACATTCATTGGACGTTCTTCGATAATGTTTGGCGTTAGGTTCGTAACAAGGTGTTTAGTGTAAGAGTCAAGGGTATTGCTTGAAATCCCTTGATGCTTCACGGCAAATTTTTCAAATTCTTTTCCCAAGTTGGTCATGATGGTATTCTTTGGTGAGGAAAGTTATAACAAATACAATCCAAAAAGCATGCCTTTATAAAAAGCGGACAAAATGCCATGTATATTGACATCGAGGAGGAGCCCCAAAATCAGTTGAAAGCAGAAATCGTATGTTAACGCAATTTCAATGCTTTGCTCCCTGTTTTTTCAAATCTAGTGGTTGTGTTTTTCTTGCAGTTTGTTGAATTCTTCTGCGCTGAGTTTCTTTTCTGTCGGTTTCGCTTTTGAAGCTGCCCATGAAAGTACTTTGGAACTGAAAACACGTTGATATGCACTCTCTACTTGTTTCTCATCGCTCATCATACGTTCAACATAGCTGTCCAACCATTCGTAGTTACCGCCCATGTTCATAGAGCCAAAGTAACCCATCAGTTGCTGGCGCAAGCTTTCCATGATTTCTTCCCTGCTAACCTGTATTGTATTTCCTGTGGCAATTTCGTTGCTTACCAGGGTCCATCTTAATTGTTTCAGGAATGTGGGAAATTCCTTCTCAATATCTTCCTCAGTTTGTTTGTTTTCGTTGGTTTTAAGAAGCCATTTTTTCAGGAAGTTTTCAGGGAAATCCATTGGTGTTTCTTCTGAAAGAATATGAAAAAGATCATGCTCCAACATATGTTGTGCCTGGTGTTTCCAATATGCTTCTATTTGGGTGCGAATCTCATTTCTTAATTCATCTTCCGAATTGATTTCCTTTCCAGGAAGTGCTTCCTTGAAAAAGTCCTCATTCATCTCTCTTTTTTCAACAAATCCGATTTTAACTATGTGCATCAGAAAATGCTGATTCATATCTTCTGCATTGTCTTTGCTTAGACCAAGGTCATTGGCAACCCATTCTCTTTCCTTGTCTTCAAAAGCACTTGAAAGCTGAATAGTGATTGTATCGTCTTTCTTTTTTCCTTTTAATTCTTCTCTGAGGGATTCACTGAAATATTTTAAAAGCAATGAGTTTTCTTTGGGTTCAGCTCCTTCAATTACTTTTCCTTCAGCATCACATTTTTCAAAACGCACGTTCAGCACATCCTCGTCTCTGGAAATGGTTTCAGGTTCTGTCATTTTACCCAAACGTTGTTGCATCCTGTCCAGCTCCTCTTGAATCATTTCAGGCGTTGCTTCAACAAGATGAAGCGTTGTAGGAAGTGTTTCAAGATTAGGTAATGTAAAGATTGGCTTCAATCCAATTTCGAATGAAAAACTATAGTCTTTAGGTTCATTGCAATTGAAATCGCCCGGGTCGTTTTCATCTTCCGGTAACGGTTGTCCTAGGTAACTGATGTTCTCAGTCTGCACATATTGTGTTAGTTCCCGCTCGATGGTTTTCAGCACTTCTTCTGTGAAAACAGCCGATCCATGCATTTTTTTAATGATCCCTGTTGGAACCATGCCCTTTCTGAAACCAGGAATATTTGCTGTTTTGGCATAATTCTTTAAAGATTTTTCAAAAGCGGGGGTGTAATCTGATGGGGATACAGTAATCTTGATTCTCTCGTGCAGAGGGGCTAACTGTTCTCTGGTTATTTGTGCCATAAATGAACTAGGTTAAAAAGAAAAGAGGGGTAGTGCGGGTGGAGGGACTCGAACCCCCATACCTTGCGGCACCAGATCCTAAGTCTGGCGTGTCTACCAATTTCACCACACCCGCATTTCTATGTGAAAGTGCCTGTGCAACCCCTCTTTTCAAATGGGCAGCAAAGGTAGTAATTTCAATTGAAAAAATGAAGGAGAATCTAATTTGATTAAATTTGTTTTGATGGACGGATCAGAAAACAATGGTATACACCCTGAATATGCTCTTGATGAAGCACAAGAGAAAAAGGAAATCGTAAGACGATACAGGTCGCTTTTGCGTTCTTTGAAGCCCAAATTGAAGGGTGGAGACAAAGAATTGGTGCGATCTGCATTTGAAATGGCCGTGGAAGCCCACAAGACCATGCGACGAAAAACAGGGGAACCTTATATTTTTCATCCCCTTGCAGTGGCCATGATATGTGTTGATGAGATTGGTCTTGGCGTTCGATCAACCATTTGTGCTTTATTACATGACACCGTCGAAGATACAGATGTCACGCTGGAGGAGGTAGAACGGGAATTTGGGTCAGAGATAGCCAAGATCATCGATGGACTTACTAAGATTTCTACGGTAGTTGATAATAATATTTCACAGCAGGCAGACAACTTCAGAAAAATCTTACTTACACTCACGGATGATCCAAGGGTGATATTGATCAAGCTGGCAGATCGAATGCACAATATGAGAACGCTTGATAGCATGAAGCGGGAAAAGCAGTTGAAGATAGCTTCTGAAACGGTTTATGTGTATGCTCCATTGGCTCATCGGATGGGTTTGTACATCATCAAAACCGAAATGGAAGATCTTTCCATGAAATACCTCGAGCCAGAGACGTACAAGCTAATTGCAAGGAAATTGGCTGATACAAAAAGGGAACGAACCAAGTACATCAATGAATTTATCAAACCAGTGAAAGAAAAGCTTGATGTTTCAGGTTTTGCCTTTGAGATATATGGTAGACCCAAGTCGATCCATTCCATTTGGAACAAAATGAAAAAAAAGAACGTTGAGTTTGAGGAAGTGTATGACCTGTTTGCCATTCGGGTAATTGTGGATACTGTTTCTGAAATGGAAAAAGAAGCTTGCTGGAAAACATATTCGATCATCACGGATATGTATAATCCATATCCCGACCGCTTGCGTGATTGGCTGAGTAACCCCAAATCAAATGGGTATGAAGCACTGCATACCACTGTAATGGGTCCACAAGGTAAATGGGTGGAAGTGCAGATTCGTTCCAAAAGAATGAATGAGATCGCAGAGAAGGGATTGGCGGCCCATTGGAAATACAAGGAGGGAGGTGCCGAAGATGATCGATTCGACAAGTGGTTTACACAAATCAAGGAAGTGCTGGGTAATGACGATATTAGTTCAATTGATTTTCTGCAAGATTTTAAAACCTCTTTTTTGGTAGAGGAAATTTATGTTTATACGCCCAAAGGAGACGTTAAAATGTTGCCCATTGGCTCTACTGCACTTGATTTCGCATTTTCAATACACAGCGCCATTGGTTCTAAGTGTATTGGTGCTAAAGTGAATCACAAGCTTGTTCCCATTGGTTATAAGCTTCGCAGTGGCGACCAGATTGAAATCATTACCTCTAATAAGCAAAAGCCAAGTGAAGACTGGCTTTCTTTGGTGATCACAGCAAAGGCAAAGAATCGGATCAAAGACACCTTGAAGGATGAGAAGAGAAAGGTTTCTGATGATGGAAAATATATTGCTGAACGAAAACTTGCATCATTGGGTGCCCCGCTATCCACCTATAATATTGATGAATTAGTTTCTTACTATAAACTGCCATCTGCACTGGATCTCTTCTATCGTATTGCAATCAAGGGAATAGACCTAAGGGAATTAAAAGAATTTAAAGTCGTTAACGAAAAGCTTGAATTGATTAAGGTTGCTGAATTGGAGCCTGAAAAAATGGATACAGGATTGTCAAAGGGTGCCTTGAAAAAAGATGCCGAATTGATCATTTTTGGAGAAAGCAGCGATAAGATCGTTTATACACTGGCCAATTGTTGCAAGCCGATTCCCGGAGATGATGTTTTTGGATTTGTATCAACAGGCAAGGGGTTGGTAATACACAGAACCAACTGCGCAAATGCAACAAGGCTGTTATCAAATTATGGTCATCGAGTAGTGAAAACCAAATGGGCCAAAAATAAGGAAATATCCTTCCTCACTGGATTGCGTATCACAGGCCTTGATGATGTGGGTGTCATCCATAAAATAACCAACTTAATCTCGGGGGAACTAAAAATCAACATCAATGCCATCACGGTTGAAGCAAAAGAGGGCATTTTTGAGGGTAACATAAAGCTTTTTGTACATGATAAGGATGAATTAGATCAGCTATTTCAACAACTAAAAGAGCTGCCCGGTATACAAGATGTTCACCGATATGACATAGAAGGTTAATATCTTTTTTTATATTTCTGCCTTTAGGTTCATTCATTTATTTTTGCCACTCAACAACTAAATTCTTTATCATGGTGGATGTATTGTTAGGCATGCAATGGGGCGATGAGGGGAAGGGAAAAATTGTAGATTTCTTCGCACCAAATTATGATCTCATTGCACGATTTCAGGGTGGTCCCAATGCCGGACACACTTTATACATCAAAGGTGAAAAAATTGTTTTGCACCAAATTCCTTCAGGAATATTTCATGAAAACACCATCAACCTTATTGGTAATGGTGTTGTTTTGGATGCCGTAACATTGAAAAAGGAATGTGATAAGGTTGCTTCATTTGGAGTTGATGCTAGAAAAAATCTTTACATCGCTGAACGTACTCACCTCATTCTCCCAACCCACAGGGCGTTGGATAAGGCTTCCGAGTTGTCAAAAGGAAATGAAAAAATTGGTTCTACCCTAAAAGGAATTGGGCCAGCCTACATGGATAAAACGGGAAGGAATGGATTGCGTGTTGGTGACTTACTCGACAAGAATTTTACAACCCAGTATATTAAACTAAGGTTGAAACACCAGCGTATATTGGATTCATTTGGATTCAATGAAGATATAACTGAATGGGAAGAAGAATTTTTTGAGGCAATCGAATTCTTGCGCAGTTTGAAAATTGTGAACGGAGAATATTTTATTAATGAGAAAATTAGCGCTGGTAATAGGGTTCTTGCAGAAGGTGCACAGGGCAGCATGCTGGACGTTGATTTTGG